>JAYUOQ010000270.1:0-10264 GCA_043760685.1 Armatimonadota bacterium
AAGAAACTCATCGTGGTTGAAGTAACCAAGAAGAACGGTTCAAACTGGCAAAAGTTTGCTACCAGCTACACTCCTGACCAGATCAAATAGTGACACACCTGCTCACCACACCTATGGCAGCGTTGGATTTTACAACGCTGCCACAGCAACTCGTGAATGGCTTCCTTTTGGGAGCCATCTACGCGCTAGTAGCCCTCGGTTATACGATGGTTTACGGAGTTCTGAAGCTAATCAACTTCGCCCACGGAGAAGTATTTATGCTCGGATCATATGGCGCTATGTTCGCATCGTGGATGCTCGGCTTCGGCCCAGGTGGTAATGATGCCAGCACTGGATCTTGGGTCACACTTCTATTGATGCTACTTGCCGCTATGCTGGTCAGTGGTTCAGCTGGATTTCTGATAGAAAGATTTGCGTATCGACCAATCCGCAATCACCCTCGAATTGCCTCTTTAATCACGGCAATTGGTCTTTCGTTGCTATTACAATACGGTGGTCAGGCATTCCTTCTTGAGGGGAAGAAGCAGGCCATTACTTCAAAAGTAAATCCGTTTACCAATGACTTTGTCTTTGACCTTAAGAAACCGGACGTTAGCAAAGTTCAACAAGCCGTTGCGCTACAGCCGGAAGTTGATACTGCGCAAAAGCTTTTTGATGAGAGACTCAAGACTTCTGAACCTGGTGGTCGATTCAATTTGACTCCTGAGGGAGATAAGCTTAATAAGGCTCTAGCCTCGATGAAGGAAAAACAAGATGCGTTGATCAAGGAATCCAACGCTAGCGCAGTTTCGATCCACCTACCGAAAGGAAAGTTGATCATGCTGGTCACAACAATTGGTTTTATGATCGGCCTTTGGTATCTCGTTATGAAGACAAGAATGGGACGAGCAATGCGGGCAGTTTCGGTTGACTTCAACTCCTCATCGCTTATGGGAATCAACCTCAATACTGTTATTACTTTTACCTTTATTTTGGGTTCTGTTCTCGCTGGTGCCGGTGCCATGATGTATTCGACTTTTCAAAGTGCGCCAATCGATCCGTTCTCCGGAATGGCACCAGGTGTAAAGGCATTCGTCGCAGCTGTCCTTGGGGGAATTGGAAATATCCCGGGTGCTGTGCTTGGAGCTATTCTCATGGGTATTGCCGAGAACCTGGTTACCTGGGCAGGCTATTCGAGCTATCGAGATGCAATTGCCTTCGTTATTCTTATCGCAGTTCTGTTATTCCGACCTGGTGGATTGCTTGGATCAAATAAGGTGGAGAAGGTTTGAAAGAATTTCAGTTTAGCAAGTGGATTTCGGTACGAATTCTCAGCTTTGCAATCGTTTTGATTGTCTGCTTCTTGCTTGATCGCTTGGTTCAAGGATCGTACTCACGGTTCCTATTCTGCCTTGCAGGAATCTACGTCACGTTGGCGGTGAGTCTGAATCTCATTAACGGAATTACTGGGCAGTTTTCGATTGGGCACGCGGCTTTCTACCAAATTGGCGCCTATACGGGAGCGGTTTTGGCGGCGAACAAATTTTCAAATTTGGCCGCAACAAAACCGTTCCTTTGGCTGTTTCTATCTGTGATTTTTGGAGCTATCGCAGCCGGCATTGCTGGTTTTGTCGTTGGTTTACCTTCGCTTCGGTTGCGTGGTGACTACTTAGCCGTGGTTACTCTTGGAATTGGCGAAATTGTGACGATTATCGCCAAGAACCAACCAATATTGGGTGAAGCCTACGGCCTGTCTGCCGTCAAGATTCAATCGGTATTCTTTGTCCTTGTTCTAGCTGTCATTTGTATTGCAGTAAGTCGAAACCTTCTCAAGACAGCGCACGGACTTAGCTTCCTTGCCGTTCGAGAAGATGAAATTGCTTCCTCAGCAATGGGTGTGAATCTCACCAAGATCAAAGTCACTGCCTTTGTGATCGGATCATGCTTTGCCGGTGCTGCTGGAGCTTTGTATACCCATACGAAGGGATTTGTTAGCCCCACCGACTTCTCAATGGATGTATCGTTTTTGATCTTGACAATGGTGGTTCTTGGTGGCACAGGTTCGATTACGGGTACTACGATCGCAGCGGTTACACTTTTCGTAATTCCAGAGTGGATGCGCAACATTCCTTACGTTCAAATGGGCACTCCCCTTGGAGTTGGTATTGGAATAATCGCAGCTGTGGTTCTGCTTCGTAAAGTACAGGAGAAGTTCCACGGATCAGGCAGCAAACGTCTTGCATTTAATTTAAGTTCAATTGCGATTGGTGGACTCGTGTCGGTTGTCATGGCGAAAGTTCTCGTAATGATCCCTGCCTTACAATCCATGGTCAATGGACAATTGTTCCGGATGCCGGTGCTTGCCATTACTCTTGTCGTGCTCATGCTCTTAAGACCACAAGGAATCTTCGGACACCATGAGTTTAGTTGGAGTTGGGTTCAGAAGCTACTTGGCAAAAAGCCTGTTCAAGAAGCTGAGGTGGCGGTATGAGCATTCTCACTCTCAATCAAGCAACGATTAAATTCGGTGGATTGACTGCAGTTGATGAGGTCTCGTTTGAACTCAATAAGGGAGATTTGTTTGGACTTATTGGTCCGAATGGCGCAGGCAAGACAACCTGCTTTAACATTATTACCGGTGTCTATCAGCCCACCTCTGGGCAGATACTTTTTAACGGCAAGAACATCACGGGGACCCCTTCCAATAAGATCGCGCAGCTCGGAATTTGTCGGACTTTCCAAAACATTCGATTGTTTCAGAGTATGACCTCATTGGAGAACGTTGTTGTGGGCGGATTCCTCCGTCACAAGTCTGTTCTCGGTTCTGCACTGATGTACCTACCTGGTGCAATCAAGGAAACCGAAAAGCTTAAGGGGCAAGCCATGGAATTGCTTCAAATGGTTGACCTTGCGGACGTCGCCAATGTTCGAAGTCGAGACTTGCCATACGGAAAGCAACGACGTCTAGAAATTGCGCGTGCGCTTGCAACACAGCCCCAACTTCTCCTTCTTGATGAACCAGCTGCAGGAATGAACCCTCAAGAGAAAATGGAGCTTTTGACGATGGTTAAAAAGATTCGCGATAATCTTGGAGTAACCGTCCTCTTGATCGAGCACGACATGAAGTTTGTGATGAACCTCTGCGAAAGGATATTTGTTTTGGATCACGGTGAGGAGATCGCTCAAGGTCCACCATCGGAAATTCGAAATGATCCGAAGGTTATTGCAGCATATCTTGGCGAAGCGGTTTAAACTCTCGAGCCTAGTAAGCAACAAAAAAGACCACTGCCGAGCGGCAGTGGTCTTTTTCTGTTTTGAGGTCCGTTAGAACTTAACGATTCGCATCGCTTCGGCGACGATCTTATCGACGGTTGGAAGGACATGCATCTCGAGTGGCTTGACCCATGGCACTGGGGTATCCATTCGCGTCACTCGGCTTGGAGGCGCATCAAGCAGGTGAAATGCTTTGGTGCTAATACGGGCAACCAGTTCGCCGGCAAAGCCACAAGTCATTGGGGCTTCGTTCACAACGATCACTCGGCTGGTTTTTGCGATTGAATTGAATACGGTTTCTTCGTCAAGGGGAACCAACGATCGGAGGTCGATTACTTCAGCAGAAACACCAATCTTTTCTAGTTCAGTTGCAGCATCAAGGCAGTGGTAAACATTTTGACCGTAGGAAACCAACGTAATGTCCTTCCCTTCTCGTCGGATCGCAGCTTTGCCAAGGGGAACGATGTAGTCCTCAGTTGGCAGTTCTTCTTCGATTTCTCGCTTTCGGTAGAGTTCCTTGATCTCGTAGAAGATAACCGGGTTTCCGTCGCGCAGGGCGGCTTTAAGCATCCCCTTGGCATCATATGGAGTAGATGGGCAGACGACCTTAAGTCCAGGGGAGTTGCAGAACCACGCTTCGTTCATTTGGCTGTGGTACAAGGCACCACCTCCGTATGCGCCAGCAGGACCACGTACAACGACAGGAATGTGAACCTCGCCGGCAGTTCTGTAATGGTAGGTCGCCATCATGTTGACGATTTGATCGAAACCACATGAGATGAAGTCAATGAACTGCATTTCCGCCATGACAGTCATTCCATTAAGCGCCATTCCGACGGCGGAGCCAATGATGGCTGCCTCTGAGATTGGCATATCGACGACTCG
Organism: Armatimonadota bacterium; assembly: GCA_043760685.1. Classification (GTDB taxonomy): domain Bacteria; phylum Armatimonadota; class Fimbriimonadia; order Fimbriimonadales; family Fimbriimonadaceae; genus Fimbriimonas. The sequence continues at coordinate 4,138 of JAYUOQ010000270.1, forward strand.
TTGCTCGCCAAAAGTGGCTTGCAAACCGTCAGTGACACCAAATGCGCCGCCCAGCTTGCCAATATCTTCGCCTTGGCAAAGCATCAGCGGGTTTCTAGCCATTTCTTCAGCGAGAGCCTCGTTAAGGGCAGTCAAATAGTTCTTTTTGATTGCTACTGGAGCATCGGTTGTGGCACTCATTATTTGTCACCGTTCCAGAACACCCATTGCTCGGCTTCTTCTGCGGCAGGAAGTGGCGAATTCATAGCGAACTCGATTCCTTTGTTGAGGAATTCAATGACTTCGGGTGGGAAATCGTCGTTCGATGAATCGGCGGCGTTTTTGCCTTCGGCCATATAGGAGGTTTTAGCGTCTCCGGTTAAGTAACCAAGATCAATGAGCTTTTGACGGCAGACAGCAATTGGGTCTCGTTTGCGGCCTTGTTCAATCAACTCCTTTGGACGGTACTTCATAGCACGGTCATCATCGTGGTCTCCGTGACCGTAGGCGCGAAATGTTTTGCACTCAACAATTGAAGGACCGTTTCCGGCTCGTGAGTGGTTAACCGCTTGCATAACCTTGTCGTAAACATCGAAAACGTCTTGTCCATCGGCAATGAGACCCAGGATTCCGTAGCCTTTTGCTCGATCCGCAACGTCGGGAGTTGGGCATTCAAGTTCGACCGGAGTACCGTACGCCCATTGGTTGTTTTCGACAATGGTAATGACTGGTAGTTTGTGAACAGCGGCGTAGTTGATTGCTTCGTGGAAAATGCCTTGCGCGGTTGATCCTTCTCCGTTGTAGGTAAGGACAACCGCGTTTCCGCCTTGAAGTCGGTCAGCGTACGCTACTCCTGCGGCAACTGGAATGGTTCCGGCGAGCATCGATGTCGAGTGAATAATTTTCTTGGACTTGGAGCCGATGTGCGACCAGTTGTCACGGGCTCGGCCCGGGGAGCCTTCTTTGCCCCAAACTTGGCAGCAGACTTCTTCGATGCTCATGCCGAGCCGATTAGGATTTTCTCGATCAAATCGAAAATCCTTCATGAAGAAGGCGGGCATATCTCGGTGAATTGGGCTGATCCAGTCGGTAGGTTGAAGGCCAAAAAGTGAACCAACCAAAATGGCTTCTTGGTTGTGCGAAGAGTAAAGGGTGCCGCGAAGGCGACCACGTTTCTTTTCCTTGATGAGCCGCACGTCGAAATAACGGGCTAAGTAGAGTTGTTTGAAAATCTCCAAACAGTCCTCTTTGGTTAAAGAATGACTCGGCATATTAGCTTGCTCCGCCCTATCAGCGGTCGCGGATCCTGACTTTGTGCTCAACAGATACTCCGTTTCTGTACTCCCTATTATGGAAGATTACCAGACCTAAAATAGACTAAAAAGCCCGAGAGAATGAATTCTCTCGGGCTAACAATTTTCTTACAAGCTAGTTGCTTGAATCGAGCATGCCTTGAATCTTTGGAATAAAGACATTGCCTGGTTCGTAACCAAGAACTGATCCGACTACAGAACCGTCAGCTCGAACCACGAACATATTTGGAATTGCATTTACGCCGAACTGCTCAGCGAGAGCTGGGTTCAGGTCAATGTCTACCTTACAGAAGACCATTTTCTTGCCCAATGCCAAGAACTCTTCGGTGTGAAATACATCTCGATCCATCATTTTGCAAGGACCGCACCAGGAAGCCATGAAGTCGATGAAAATCTTCTTCTTGGTTCTTGAGGCGATTAGTTTTGCTTCGTCGAGGTCATAGAACCACTTCGATGCGATCAAATCTTGGTAATTGATTTCCTTTGCACTGTCAGGAGCCTTGAATGCGAACAAGGTGTCTGCTGGTTTGCCGTCAATAACAAAGTCTTTTGCGTTGATGACCATCTGATACGGCTTGTCTTCGCCTTTCTTGACGGCAGTCAACGTTGATCTTTTTGCAATGTTGTCGCTGCCGACAAAGAACATTTGTTGCTTTTTGTTGCCCTTGTCAAAGAAGGTGTTGACTTCCATAACTTGGTCTCCGCCAAGTGTTCGGGTCTTACCATCTACTGATTTGAGAACAGCCGGGGCGTCACCAAAAAAGCCAGTGAACATGTTGTATTGGTCAGCATCCAAAAGAACTTTCATATCCTCTTTTGTTTGTGGTTGCTTATAGTACACGCCTTGCTTTTTATCGAAAGTCGTGATCGTCGTGCCGTCGGCAATGACCAAAGTTGAGTCGGTGTCCAATCTCAAAAGATTGGGCTTCTTCATGTCGATGGTGTACGAAGACGCCGAACCGCCAACTTCTTGGATGGCAACTTTAGCACTGATAGAGCTCTTGCTCTTCAGTGAATCTTGCCAGGCAGCGAAGCCTTTGCTTGGAGCGTCAGCCCCACCAGAAAAACCGTAGAAAACGCTAAATGCTAATAATGTCGTCATATCAATGACCTACCCTTACACGCTATGATACAACTAGAATGATCGCCATTAGCAAGCTTGGAAAGATTTTGTTGCTGGTTTTCGCCTGTTTGCACCTGACTTTCGCAGCATGTTTTGCGCTTAAGACGCCGTATCGGCAAGCTGGATGGCTGATGGGTCAGGGAGGCAAACCCGTTGAAGTTGGCGACATTGGAGCGCCTGACGAAAGACAGCACGCGAACTACATTCGTTTCCTTGTTAATCAGCATAAACTTCCTGTCTTGATTCCCGGAAGTCCGGATGTAGGTGAAGAATATGAAAGTCACCAGCCACCTCTGTACTACGTGATATCGTCTGTGCCTGCGGTGATCACTGGTCAGACTGACGTTGAAACTGCAGGCTTTGGTCGAACTATCAGAATTTTTAACTGCTTGATTGGAGCCACTGGCATTATTGGGGTTTTCTTCGCAGCACTTTGGGCGACCAAGCGAGAAGACATCGCCCTAGTTGCCACTGCATTTGCCGCGCTGCTGCCGATGAATTGTGCGCTAAGCGGAACTGTTTCGAACGATCCGCTGCTTATTTCAATGATCAGTTGGGCTTTTGCATTCTGCGCAAAAGCCCTTGGTTCGGAAGATATAAAAGATTGTTCGAAGGCACTAATTTGGGCGGCAGTATTTTCTGGACTAGCGTGTTTGACAAAATCTACTGGGCTTGTATCAGTTGCGGCCCTGGCTGCTACGGTGATGTTTCTTAGGAGGCAGCTACCAGTCCAAAAGCTCGCTGGCTATTTCTTCATTTCAATTCTGATAGTATCGCCGATCTGGATTCGAAATCAAATCTTATACGGAGACCCGCTGGCCCAAAAGGTCTTTCAGTTGGCTTTTACTGGTTCACCTAAGAAGGAGCTGATTCTCGGCATCATTGAATCTAAAGGTTCGCCCGGGTCACCCGAAGTCCAATATTGGATGAATTGGGTTGGATATTGGTCAGCACGAAGCTACATTGGAGCATTTGGCTATCTAGATATTTGGCTCAATTCGTCTGGGCATGCTAGCACTTCCGATAAGTATCCCGACCCCAACTTACTTTACAAAGGCATTCTCGCATTTATCGTTCTGGCAAAACTTGCCTTCGTTCTTCATGTGAGGAATCGGGTCAGAGAAGTACAAAGCGCAATTTGGGTCGGGCTAGTAATTGCGGCATTCACAATATTGCTTTTCATCGGATTCAACTTAACCTTTTTCCAAGCCCAAGGTCGATATCTACTTCCCTGCCTTGCCCCAACTGCTCTCATTCTTGCAATTGGTTGGCTCAATCTGTTCAAATCCAAGTTAATGCCCGTACTAATAACAGTGACCATACTTTTTGGCGGAACTACCATATACGCTCTCACTCAGTTAGAACCAGAATTTTCTGCCAGGATCAGCGGTACTGTGTCACCTCGTTAGGCATTTAGAGCGTCAAAAGGGGGTAAGTGGTGTCGATCTATTTTGAAGGAGCAGGAAGTTTTGACGAGGATTCAATCCTTGTCGAGCGCTTCCTTGCGGGAGAAGCATCGGCTTTTGAAGCACTCTATTCAAAATACTACGGTAAAGTTCTGTCTCTTTCAAAGGGCGTTCTCATTAGCGAAGAAGAAGCTGCGGATGTCACCCAGGAAGTCTTCACCCTCGTCTATCGAAATCTTCATCGGTTCAATCGTCAGTCGAAATTCTCGACTTGGCTCTTCCGAATCACGATTAATCGCAGCATCCAGGAATCTCGAAAACGGCGTTTCAAGCACAAGCACGTTGAACTCAGTGAGGCAGCTGAAAGCATTGCTCCCGAACAAACTGAGGACGCAGATCCTAGAATTCAGTCCGCAATGGAGAAGTTAACCCCTCAGGATCGGGCCATATTAACCCTATTTTATTGGCAGGAGCAAAATTTGCAAGAGATTTCAGAATCGATGGAAATTAACCTTAATGCTGCCAAGACCCGGCTCTACCGAGCCCGAGAGAGATTTCGCATATTCTTTGAAAAGGAGGTTCCACATGATTCCGAGGGAAATTGATGATTTGATGTGGACAATTGCGGAAGGTACTGATCCATCCGCGATTGAGGCTTTTGGTGACCGCTACCCGAACCTTCGAGAAGAGTTGCTGAAGCGCATCCGGACGGTGAATGCATTGAAATCAGGCAATCGCCTTCCAAAGTCCACACCGGTACCGACTTTTCAGAACACGCAGGTCAGACCAGCAAATTGGCGCCTTGTTTGGACAACATTTGGATTTACAATTCTTGCTTTATTCGCCTTTGGGATTGTTAGATACGCAAATCATACGGTGCCAAATCCAGACGTCACACCAGTTAATGTCAGCCCGGCCAAGGTTCCGGATGCCAATATACAATTTGAACCCATTCGGGGCCTAAACCCGATGACCGTACCAAATAACGGTGGAAATTCATCACAAAATCAGGCAACGAATCCTCCAACAACGATTGATCCACCGCAAACTCCCGAGACTATTTCGGGTGGCTTGAAGACTTTAAAGTTAGAATCAGCTCCACTCCATACGGCTATTCTCCTCATCGCCGAAGCGGGCAACTTTACCGTAACTATTGCAAGTGGCACACCAAATCCAACGGTCAAATTGGACTTTGAAGGCATGGAACCGATGGATATGTTGAAAGAACTTGGTCAGCAATATGCATTCACACCGGTCATCGATGGTCAGCGAGCGGTCCTCATAATTCCGAAAAAGGATGAAGATGAGGGCCAAATCACAGACAATAATCGTTGACGTGCGAGGCTCCTTCAGATATAGTTGAGGAGTTCATGGGAATCAAACGGTATTCAGACGTAATAGAGAGCATCAGCGAAAAGGCGTTCTATTTCTTTGTAGGCGCGGTTTTCTGCGGCGGGTTAGGCGGAATTTTGCTCAAATATAAGGGCGACGGTTACTTCGTCGGGCTCGGATATGTCCTGTTTCTTGCCGCAATTGGTATGGTGGGATATGGACTTTATGTAGTTTCTGAAACCCGCAAAGTAAAGAATTTTACAATTGATTGTCCTATTTGCACCGAAGTTAACGAACTGACGGAAAAGCCGAAAGACGAAGACATTACCTGTATCGCTTGTAACCATCGAATTCCGATCAAGGATGGAAATGTGTTACCGGTTATGCAAGTGCGCTGTGGTTTTTGCAACTCGCTGAACTACTACAGCGACAAAACAGACTTGCTTATCTGTGAGACTTGCAATCATGAAATTCCGATTCACCAAGAGGATGGGAAGCCAGTCAAGCATCTCCCTAAGGGTTTTGCATTGGTTGATGACAACATGCTTTATGAGCTTGTATTGAATGAAGGTTCGAAAACTGATGAAGATTTGGTTAAAACACTTCAGTCGATGTTGGCTCTGAACAGAAATCAAGTTCGAGACTTGTTGGACGAGACACCGGTAACTCTGCTCCAAGGCATTACTCGTATGAAGGCTGACATGTTGACAGCCCAACTTACGGGTCACGGCGCAAAGGCCGAAGCACGTACAATCCAGCAATAGTTTTAGGTGTTGAGAAACTTGCTGATTTAGGTACACTTTTCGGGAAAGTCTAGGTCAGCGGCCAAGTGCATCATGCATGGAAGCGTTTGATTTCAGGTGGTAATAAACCATGAAGTCACTTCAGCTCACAAATAAGGGTGCAAAAAGCACACCAACAGTTCGTTTACGCCTTTTAGGCGTTTTCATTTTCGGTCTCATTAGTTCGATCGC
>JAYUOQ010000271.1:0-10242 GCA_043760685.1 Armatimonadota bacterium
CAGAGGGATCACAGAAGGTAGCCAGGGTGTCTCCGATTCATTGAGCCCTGGCGAAAATAGTTTGGAGACCCCTGGACAGACAGAATTCGTCATCATTCCAAGGTCGCTCTGGACAAATATTTGAACCTAACATCCCGATTTGAGCGACCCCGGCAACGTCCGCCAAAGCCAAATTCAGAGTTAAACCAACTCAGTAAGGTTGGGTTGCGACGGTAGATGTTACAGCCGCTACTAGTTTCCACGCCGGCAAAGAATTAAGTAACGACTTGGCCCGCCCAATCCAAACCGTCGTTAAACCAAGAGCCGGTACCCGATTCGCGGCTCGTTTTGGATGAAGTTCGAGTCATCAAATTTCTTGCGAAGGGTACCAACGTAGACTCGCAAATACTGACTTTCGTCAGAATATTCATTTCCCCAAACTTCCACGAGCAATTGGCGGTTGGTCACAATTTTTCCCGCATGCTTGGCTAGGGCGCAAAGCAACTTAAATTCTATTGGCGTCAACTCAATCCTCACGCCTCGCATCAAAACCTCATGAGCTTCAAAGTCAATCTTAAGGTCGCCTTGTTGAAAAATGAGGATTTCGCACCCGCTTGCTTGGGTTGCCGAGTGCCGCAAGGCGACTCTCATTCTTGCCAAGAGCTCTGGCACACCAAATGGCTTGGTGATATAGTCGTCGGCTCCGGCCTCAAGGGCTCTAACCTTCAATTCTTCACTACCTAATCCGGAGATGATGATGATTGGAACCTTACTCCAACCACGAATCTTATTGATAACGCTGATTCCATCCTGATCAGGAAGGCTCATATCGAGCAGAATAAGGTCAGGTCTCCTTTTAACCGCCATTTCAACTCCTTCTGCAGCCGATTCAGCTTCGAGGAGGTGGTAATCCGAGTTCTCAAATGACGCCGCAAATAGCCTTCGAATTGACTCTTCGTCCTCAATAGCTAAGACACTAATCATGTTGATAACCTTACGGTTGGAATTCCCGCCACTTAAATCCAATAACTATATGGAGGAAGAAGCAGCAGTAAATAGTACTGAGCAAATGTTAATTTCTTGAGCGAACATTTGGCCTACACCTGCCCAGAGCCCATATTACCCCTCAACACCTCCATTTGAAGTGCAATTTTAGCCTGACCAGAGTCAAAGTCAACCAATTTCTTTCGTAAAAACGATAAACATCCTGAGGAATCGATCGCCCGCCAATATCGTTCTGGTAACCTGCTTCCATAAGAAACTTCGGAGCTTCAAAGGTTGCTCTTTCGACGGGTCTATCGGTCTCTGTTACTTTACGATTTATTTCGACGACACATCGGCAAGCCGTGAAACTGTAGAGACAAAGTTAGACGAGGGTGGATGGAACCACCGCGGTTACATAAAAATTTGAAGGATTGCAATGGATCACCGCAACGAAGATGAATTGTTAAAGTCTTCAGCACTGAAAGCCGCAAGCTCGCAACCCCATGACCAAGAGTTAGCCGCAGTAAAAAGGGCCTTGGAACTAAAAACTCTGGATCTCGAAAGCACCCTGACCATCATGAAGGCGACCTTGGAGTCGACGACGGACGCAATTTTAGTCGCCGATAGCCACGGCAATATTTCCGACCATAACCAGCGTTTTCTGAACATGTGGAACATTGATTCCTCTGAAGACCTCCCGAAAAAACACGGTGAAATTGCCAAACTTATTAGTCATTTCGTATCGGAGCCATACCAATACTCGACAAGGGTGACGAAGATTTATGAAGAGTCTCCTGATGAAAGTTACGATCTTTTAGAATTGCATGATGGCCGAGTCATCGAACGTTTTTCGCGGTCACACCTGATGGGGTCCCCCAGAGCTGGCCGAGTTTGGTCTTTCCGAGACATATCCGAGCTAAAGAGGCTAGAAGCTGAACGACATGAATTACTATTAAGTGAGCGAACGGCGAGGACAGAAGCTGAAAAACTTGGGTACCTAAAAGACGAATTTCTTACCACATTATCTCATGAGCTTCGAACGCCGTTGACGGCGATTCTTGGCTGGTGCCATATCATCCAAAGAGACATCAATGATCCAAAGAAAGTCGCAACCGGAATTGAGGTGATTGAGCGAAATGCGAGAATTCAAACTCAATTGGTTGCAGACCTTCTGGATATGAGTCGAATCATTGAAGGGAAAATGAGATTGGATGTTCAGCACGTTCAGTTACCGTCAATTATTGCGGATGCTATTGAGAGCATTCGCCCAGCCGCTGACGCTAAGGGCGTGCGAATTGAGGCAATTCTTGACCCAATTTATGAAGCAGTGGTAGGAGATCCGGCTCGGCTCCAACAAATCATGTGGAATTTGCTTTCCAACGCCGTCAAATTTACACCCAAAATGGGAAAGATTCAGGTGGTCCTCTTTCGAATCAATTCTCATATTGAAATTACTGTCGCCGACACTGGGAAAGGGATCAGCGAAGAATTTCTTGTACATGTATTCGAGCGCTTTAGGCAAGCGGATGCAAGCTCAGCCAGAGTTCATGGTGGGCTTGGCATAGGTTTAGCGCTTGTTAAGCAACTCGTCGACCTCCATGGCGGAAAGATACGAGCGGAAAGTAAGGGCGAAGGGTTGGGAACCACATTTACCGTTGAATTACCCTTGGCAGTAGCCGTTCACGCAAACCCTGAGGATCGTCAACATCCAATTAACAGCAATACGCCTTCAACGTTTGAAAATCCGGATTTGACGAATATCAAGGCATTAGTTGTGGACGATGACCACGATGCCCGCATTTTAGTGAGGCGCCTCCTCGAAGAGTGTGGTGCCAGCGTAATGACGTGTTCGTCTGCCGAAGAAGCACTCTCGGCAATAGTAGAGGACCTATATGACATTCTGATCAGCGATATTGGAATGCCTGGAAAGGACGGCTACATGATGATAAAGGAACTGAGGAGCCTGGACATACTACTTCCCGCCATTGCTCTTACGGCATTTGCGCGATCAGAGGATCGTACCAGAGCACTGAACTCCGGCTTCCAAGGTCATGTAGCTAAACCCGTTGAGCCAGCCGAACTCCTCGCCACAATATCTTCTCTGGTGGGACACTTCCCTCAAAAAGCTAACCACTAAGGGATTCCACTCGACTGCATTGATCTAGCGGGAAAAAGTCCAAGTTGATTCGCGGTGAAAATCATCTGAGACGGATTGTTCGACTTGAGTTCGCTCCCGTTCGATTATCGGCTCCGCTTGAACACTCGGCGTGCTTTTACAATGAGGGCTAAGCTCCACCGGTGAAACTCATATACCAGTTACCTGGGTTCGCTCGGCTTGTTGTGCAACAATCCCACAAAAGTCGCTACCGTGAAGATCGAGCCACTTGAGCATCCCTTTGATGCTCGCCGTTAATAGGCAAATCGAACAATCTGCCGCACCGTAATAAATATGCATAGTATCACCGTCATCCAAAATGGTGTAACCGCAAGGAAAGATGGCTGAGCCGACGTCGCCAACGGTCTCGTATAATTCTTCTGGTCCAAACATCCAAGGTTGTCCACGCTTGATGCAAACCTCGGGATGGTCTTTGTCAAAAAGGGCAAGCCCCATTCGATAAATCGAACCGGATGCATGATGCCGAACTCCATGATACATAACTAACCAGCCTCGATCCGTCTCAATCGGAGGTGGCGAAAGACCAATCTTGTTCGCGTCCCACCACGCTCCTCGTCGGGCAGGCAGAAACACCCGGTGTCCGCCCCAGTTACGGAGGTCCGGCGAGAAGGATATCCACATGTGTGAGCCAGTTTCATTGGTTGGTCGATGAATCAGGGCAAACTCGCCGTTAAATCGATACGGAAAAATTGCGGCATCTTTGTCTTCTGGCTGCATGACCAGACCGTACCGTTCAAACTTCTTGAAATCCTTGGTCGATGCAATCGCAACTCCTGGACCCGAGTTTCCAAAAGCCGTATAGGCGATGAGATACTCATTGACTTCAGGTACGAAGGTAATCCGCGGGTCTTCGATTCCCCAAAGCTCTTCGGGAAAATTGAGTGGGTCTGATTCAAATGTTGGCTTGCTATCAATCTTCCATCCATCAATTCCATTTGCGGACCGTGCCGCACAAAGATGAGAGATACCCCGCCGATCCTCGACACGGCACAACAAAAGTGTTGTCCCATCCTTGAGCCTCGTCGCGCCAGGATTAAAGACGCTATGACAAGGATAAGGCCAGTCAGCGGCAGTAAGAATCGGGTTGGTTTGGTGGCGCTCGAGGAGCACTTCGAATTTAGATGACTTCATATTTGTTCCGCTTCACGATGGTCAAAGTTGCTCGGTTGGTTGCCAGTCGAAGTTCTGACAACGCACATAAGTAAGACAATGTTGATTCAGCCCCTTGGTTTTGATTCAGCCGCTTCGAATGCAAACCATCATTACAACCTCCGGTTTCGTCGTCATAAACCTGAATGCCAAGGGCATTCGAACCTGTGAACCAGCGAAATGCTCGAATAGCTTCGTCTAACCACACAGGGTTGCGGGTAGCTTTATACGCACTGAGGCAGGCTGACACCGAAGCCCATGCCTCAATAGGTTGCTGGTCAAAGTAGCTCCTTTCACCATCACGCGGATAAAACCCGTCGGAGCCAATTGGGGCAAAGGTTGAATCACTGCCAGTCTGAACCTTCATGAGCCAATTGAGCGAGTCAAGGCCGACCTCCTGCATCACATGATTACCGGCGGCCTCGCCAGCAATGATGAGAGCTTGAGGAATGCGGGCATTCGCATATGTCAATGCTTCCTCGAACCATGGCCACTCTTTGGTCTGACAACATTCATACTGGCGGAGAATTCGATTCGACATTGTGTGGAGGAGAATTTGAACTGTATGGTCGTGAGGATGGACCTTGAGATATTCATCTGCGCCCATTGCACCGTACGCCCAAGTTCGCAAGCTAGTTGTCCCGACAAGACCTGGAGCCGCGACACAAAATAAGCGTCTTGCTACTTCTCGTCGGCTCGATTGAACACCACGATTGACCATTGTGCCAAGGCACCACATGGATCGACCATGCGAATCCTCTGAACCTGACTGCTCTAACCAATCTCTTTGGAAGCTCATAAAGTTTCGGAACCGCCCATTTTCAGGGTTGAACGCGTCGAGCATGAAGCTGAGATAGCGGCCCTGGAGCAGCAACATTTGCGGAGACAGCGGCTGCTCCTCACTCAAAAGTACGGTTAATAACAGAGCCCTGGCATTGTCATCAACGCAATATCCTTCTGATCGATTGGGGGTCGAAAAGGTGGCGTGTTGGAGTATTCCAGTGTCATCGCTCATCGTCATCAAATGATCGAGCTTTATTGGCGGAAGGTGGACTAAAGGCTGAGGCTCGTTTGGTCCAAGCAAATTCTTTAGCCTTTCGGTACTGTCGCGCTTTGCACGGGTAAAGCTGGCAAGATAGCGTTTGCCGACGGCAGGCCACAACATTTGTTTACCAAATTCTCCTGCCCGACATCCCATCGCTCTTTTCTTTTCTGGGCTAGCTTGCAATTCGAGGACGGATTCTGCAATTGCATCGGAATCGCGAAAAGGAACTAGTATTCCCCGACCATCGGCCAATAACTCTTCAGCGTACCAATACGGTGTCGATATCACCGCCTTACCCGCTCCGACTGAATAGGCCAAGGTTCCGGAAGTGATTTGCTTTGGGTTGAGATAGGGAGTGATGTAAATATCCATCGCGCCAAGATATTCAACCAGTTCTTCAATTGAAACAAATCGATCCACAAATCGAACACTGGCCCCAACTCCCAGGGTCTCTGCAAGTTTGATAAGGCTTTCTCGATAGGCTTCGCCGTTTGACGCCAATATGTGCGGATGTGTCGCACCGACAACAATGTAGGTGGCACCTGGATGTTCTGCCACAATTTTTGGCATAGCTTCGATAACAAACTCGATTCCTTTATCTGGAGAAAGGAGACCAAAAGTCAAAATCATCGGTCCTTCAATCTGGAGCGACGTCCTCAACTCGTTGCCAATTGAACCCTCGATAAGGGGGATTCCATGAGGAATGAGGTCAATTTTGTGAGAGCAAACATCGTGTACTTCCACGAGAAATTCGATAGCTCTTTCACTCATTACAATGACTCGTTCAGACAGTTGGAGTAATTCGTCCATCACCATCTTTTGAGCTTCAGATGGCTCCTGTAACACCGTATGAAGGGTCGTTACGATTGGCATTTTTGCTTCTCGCACCAAGTTCATGAGGAGAGCTCCAGCCTTGCCTCCAAAAATCCCATATTCGTGTTGAACCGAAAGAATATCGTAACCAAATTCGTTGACGTAATCCGCTGATCGTCGATATGAGTCTGGATCTTGGTCGTCGATCTCGCAGCTGACTCGCTCGGGATAATCATACGAATGTTCGTCATTCATGGCAATCGTGTTGACTGTCAAACAAGGATCTAGGTCAGCAAGCGTCTGGGCAATGTCAGCCGTAAAGGTTGCGATTCCACATCTCCTGGGCAAGTAAGTTCCAAGGATCGCAATTCGATTTATCGGTTTGGCATAAATCGATTGATTATTGAATGTGGTGATGAGCTAAAACACTCCTGCACTAGCAATAGATTTTGATTTAGAGTGGATGAGCAACCATATACAGATAGCAACTTTGTCAATCATTGCTTTGCGTTCGGAAACTATATCCTCACCCGCTAGCTCTGAGTTTTCTTCCGAGATCAGCTTTAACACTTGTCGCTCCAGCTCAACAATATCTGGGTGCTTTGGTGCATTCATCTTGCAACGGTATTTCTGTCGCATCTTCAATATATTGATCCTTTGCTGGTTTCGTTCGCTCTGTGTGGTCTGTTGGAAGGATTCGGAGTTGCCATTTGAGTTTGGAACTTTTGGTGGAGCAGTTTGTGATTGGCCTGAGAACTCCCCGCCGTTTTCAAAGAAATTTGACATTTTGTAAATCCTCCAAGAGATCTCTTGGGGCTGCATCGGCAACCCACGAATTGAGGGGGATGTGAAGCTTGGGATAATGGGTCCATGAACACATGTGGCTGGTGCTCCAGATACTAAAGCCACCATTGACTCGACACATCAAAGCTGGGTGAGTAAACAAATGGTGCATGGTACTCCGCTCATCGATGGATATTGCGGTCACCTCGTTAAACTCAAGAAACAGGCGCGCACCATTACAGAATTCAACTTCGGATAGAACCAAGCATCGCTCTCCTTCGTGGGTTGAAATCGTCTGCTCGTGGCGCTCACGATGCATCTCGTGGGTTATCTGCGTAACCGTCGATCGGGTAAGCATTTCATGCTTCAAGAATGAATCAGGCAAAGGATCGGTATAAACCGTTATTCCAATCAGAGCGTGTCCCGAAAAAGCATAGATTTCGTCTTTGCCTTCGACAACAATACTTTGCTCTTTGAAAATTGAAGCGTTGATATCATCGCAAATTTTCTTAGCAAATCCTAGATCACTCTGGGTAAAGATGTGCTTTCGGCCTGAGGTCAAGTGCAAATGAACTTCAATCGGATGAACACTGGTTGCCAATGTAGTTTGCATTTGAATCAAAATATTTGGGTCTATAGTTGTCTGGGGTGAGTTGGACTGATTCATTTTTTCACTTGTTGGCAGATCCCGCTCTGAATCATCGAATGTCAATAATTCTGATTGGTTCCGGCTACATTTCATTGTCTGCTATTCCAGAAATTAATGAAAGTCGTCTCTTAGCCTGTCGGCTCAATCACGTCTAAGGAAATACGGACAGGCTGCATAAAAAGGCAAATGTGATTGAACTCATAGCAGAACCTAAATGAGCTGTAAAGACCCCGCTACGGAAGTACAACCTTTAGATTCCCTTGGACTACTCGTCACCCCAATCCCTTGTTGCATCTCCAGGTGCGGAAAGTTTGTCCACTTCAAAATATGGTCCGTATTCCAGATGCTCAAACCTCCACCAAGTCTTCGGCAACAAAGTGATGAATGAGAATAGATGTGGTTGATGACCGCAAGCTCGTCAATGCCTGTCTCGGGTACTTGGCAGAATTCAAGAAACACTTTCAATCCACTATCAAATTCCAGTTCCGTAAAGATGGCAATGCGTCGATTGATGATAGGCTTAGTCACCCAGGGTTGGTTTTGACCTGCAGGTACGTAATCATGAGGCGTCCGATTAGAAGACTCACATCCAATTTCCGTCACAACAATACCTAAAGTTCTTTCTCTCTCGAAGAAATAGTCAAACATGCAATTTGGCTGAAGCACCATCCCCACGACTTCATTTCCTTGATAGTTCGAAATCACTTTCTTGGGATTACGAATGATGCCTTGTCGTCGGAAAATGTCCGGATCAGTGTCATCTTGAATGTTCCCGATGAGCGAAAGTCCATCCTGAAAATAGGAATGCTTTTGACCATTCCGCAAATGCAATCGAATTTCGCGCGCAGTTAATAGGTTCATCGGTCGGTGAACGCCAACAAGCGTTGAGAGTAACTGACCGTGGATGAATTCTCTGAATGGAGACCGGCAAGAGTCTCAATCATTGCGTTCCTTCGATCCATTCTTGAGATTCCACGTCGCTCCTTCTTTTGAACGGCAATTGCCTTAGCTTGCGTTTGAAGACTCCTAAAGCCAAACGCGCCCTGCGAGACTACTTGTGATTGATTCATAATTTTTTCCTTTGGCTACCTTGCCTGATCGCACGACGGATCAGCAAAGAATCCCCTTTGTGTCCTAAAAATCCAATTGAATCAATAGTTGATTACTCTTTGGTGATTCAAGCTGGTGCATGAGGACTAAGTACATTGTCCATTGGTTGGCAAAACAATGGAAGTCGTTGCTTGTTCTGTCATCGCGTCTGTGTACGAGTAAAAACGGACGCCATGCATTGCAAAATAAAAAAAAAGATCGGACCACGAAAATCGTGATCCGAACAATAATACAAGGCTCTTTGGCTAATAAAAAGAGCCAGTTAATGGAGGAGACTAGGCTCTACGCTTTCGTCGCATTCCAAATAGTCCAAGCAGCCCACAACCAAGACCGGCGAGGGCGGTTGGCTCTGGTACTGCCGTTTGGTTAGCAGTAATGTGTCCTGTTAATGATGCTAGACCGCCAGGTGCAATTGACACATCATTCACGAACATCGTAAACGATCCGGTTGCTAACGCATTAGTGAAGAAGAATGTCTGCGGCGTATTATCGAAGTCGATGAAAACTCCGCCTTGTCCGCCACTGACGGATCCAGTAATCACATCTTTGAAAACTGCATTGTTTCCGCCAATGATTGTGCTCGGGGCACTGAACGTAACCTCTACGCTGAATGTGTTGCCATCATATGTTGCGTTGGTTGTGCCAAGATCGAACGATCCAAGATTATCGACGTTTGAGCCAGGATTGGGGTTACCACCTAAGTCCAAAGCGTTTCCTACGGTAATGTTGTTAAATGTCGAATTACTGTAGTGAAGGTCAAGAATAGAATTTGTTGTCGCAAATGCTTGAGCATTAAATTGCCCAAGAGTCGAGCCAACAAATGTAACTTCGTCCGCACTTGCCATACCAGCAACACCTAAAAGTAAGCCGAGCGCGGTGATGTGGACCGAGCCCCTCTGAATGTAATTAATCATGTGATTTTTCCTGATTGACCATCACACGTATGTGGTGGCACAGTAAGACTATGAACGCCTTCCAAAATATTCACCAGTCGGCTATTTTCTGTATAGGGTTAAGCTGACAGAGAAAGGTTAATCATTTGCACGTTTTCTTAACAGGTGGAGTAGGTGTCATCTCCTTGTTAAGAAATGAATCGCCCCACTTTGAGCCGTTCACAGAACTTGGATCACCTGAGATATACTGAGGGTCACATTATCAATCCCTTGGTCAGGGAGGCACAAAAAATGAAACTCAAGTACGAAGATTCTTATCTCTATCGTCTGCGGCATTCCGCCGCACACCTAATGGCACAAGCCGTCACCGAGCTCTACCCCGGCGCGAAACTCAGCATTGGTCCCCCAATCGAGAACGGCTTTTACTACGATATCGAGTTCCCAACATCGCTCAAAGAAGAAGAACTAGAGTCCATTGAAAAGCGAATGAAGGAACTAGCCAAGCTAGACCAACGCATTGAGCGAACCGAAGTCACCCGCGATGAAGCAAAGGCTCTGATTCTCGACGCAAGCATCCCTGGTATGGGTGAAGCGGTCGCGGAATACAAGCTCCAACTCCTCGACGCAATCCCCGAAGGAGAAGCAATATCATTCTTCGAGC
>JAYUOQ010000272.1:0-1550 GCA_043760685.1 Armatimonadota bacterium
CCCCAAAGGACCGACCTCGACCGAATCGAGAGCCGCGACTCACGCTGAAGAGAATTTCTGGGCCTCAATTGGGACCCTGACTTAGCTTCATGCCAGGTATTGCTTCAAAACGACGGGTTGTACAACTTTCTCCTTCAGTTCAGGCCACGGACAGACGATTGCCTAGTGATGTCTCGTTCGATATTCCTCACTGAAGGGGCCAAAGCCAAGAGTATTCGGCACTTCAAGGTCCCTTTGCTCTATTGCCTGCTGCTCGTTCTGTTCTCTGGAATCGCTCTTTCTGAGATCCGGGCCTTTCACAACGAGCGATCATTTCGAACGGCAACCCTAAAAGATGCCAGATCCTGGCAAAAAGTTGACACGAGCATTGTGGAGCTCTTTCGTATCGGTGCGATCATCGATTATGTCGACGCAGAAGAGGTCGATTCAGACCAGGGTTTGGCGCAGGCTAACGCAATCTTGGCAGCGGAGATACGAAAATTGGAAGACCGGCAACTCTCATTACGAACCGCTGTTCTCGCCATGCGGTCCCAATTTCGTCTTCCTGAAGCGCCCACTCTTTCCGCGCTGGACTCGCTTAAGACCAACGCGGACAGACTCGTCAAGTCGGTACGCTACAACCTTGCGGGGATGCGAAATGGGGACCTCACCATAACGCTTCAAGGACTCGGTCTCGATCAAAGCAACGGTCTCGTCGTGGCCTATAACGAGTCCATGATGAAGCTCTCCACCCAACTTGAACGGTTCCGAATTGCGTCGATCAAGCATCGTTCCGACGAATCGGCGAGGGCCGCCACGACCACCCTTTGGCTTGGTTGGATTGGCGTTGCAGTCGTCCCGTTGGCAGCAGTTGTCGGGTGGATGATCAAGCGACGACATGAACAGATCACCGCATCACGAGCTCGTGCCCTTGCTGAGATATCGAGCCGAGAAGCTGAACTGCGAGCACTCGCCCGTCAGCTGACAGAAAGCAACCGTGACCTGCAAGACTTCGCCCACGTAGCATCTCACGACCTACAAGAGCCACTTCGAAAAATCGTCGCCTTCGGTGATCGTATGCGCACGAAGCACGGCGAGAACATGGCTCCTGAGGCCATCGACTATTTGGATCGAATGCAATCCTCCGCTGCTCGCATGCAAACCCTCATTCAAGATTTACTTGCCTTCTCCCGGGTGAATGCCAAAAGTGAACCGTTTCGGAAAGTGAATGTGCAAACTATCGCCGTTGGCGTTGCGTCGGATCTCGAAATCGCCGTGGAAAGAACTGGCGGGAAACTCACCGTCGGCGAACTTCCCAGCATCGAAGCGGATCCCACTCAACTACGCCAGTTGTTGCAGAACCTCATTAGCAATGCTTTGAAGTTTCGAAAGCCCGATGTTGCTCCCGAAATTGTCGTGTCGGCCACGGTGATTGGCAAGACCTCACCCCTCTTTCCCGAGCTCCTCGTCGGCAGCCAGGCGCAACGGTGGTGTCGCATAACTGTTTCCGACAACGGCATTGGGTTCGACGAAAAGTACCTCGACCGAATCTTCAAAGTCTTTCAGCGCCT
>JAYUOQ010000273.1:0-10221 GCA_043760685.1 Armatimonadota bacterium
AACATTGGCTGGCTCATCATCGACAATGAGTATCCGCGAGCTAAGAAGTCGAATCGGATTTGTCACTTTGGCTCACCAAATTTTTTGAGAGGAAAGTCAATCATGTCAATAAGTGAAGAAATTTGAACACGCGTTGCAACTGTTCCGAGTGCTTTCTCGACTTTATGTTTTTGAATCGCAATTCCCTTAAATTTTTTGAACTTGCTGTTTTGTTGCGCTGAGTTCATAGCTAGTTTCTCCGAACCTAGTAAAGATGTCGGCTAATCACCATCATTTCTTAACGACTTTGATGAACTTCCTCAATGAAATTCGCAAGGTGCAAATCCATCGGCGAGCTACACAAATCTCTCGAACTGATTCTTACCGTTCGGGGTATTCTGTTCGGTGGTTCGGACAATGGCGTCCCTCAAAACCAATTGCAAAACGAGGACTAAGAGTGGCCAATAAAGCCGAATACAAGATCACCGAAAGCGCAGCTGAGCTCGAAGAGCATTTGCGCGACATGCTTTTTATCCGTCACTTTGAAGAAAAGTGCAACCGTGCCTACCGCGAAGGCAAAGCCGGTGGCTACATGCATGTGTACATCGGCATGGAAGCTTTAGCTGTTGGTTGGATGAAGTCAATCCGAAAAGGATATGACTATGTCATCACCGCCTACCGAGACCATGCCCATGCGCTACTGTTGGGTACTCCAGCCGTCGCCGTTCTTGGCGAAGTTATGGGAAGAAGCTGTGGTACCGCTGGTGGAAAGGGAGGCTCGATGCACATCTACGATCCAAAGAACGGGTTTTATGGTGGCTGGGGAATCGTTGGTGGTCACGTGCCACTTGGTGCTGGGCTCGCATTTGCAGCCCGTTACCGAGGCGAAGACCGAGTCTGCGTTAATTTCATGGGCGACGGAGCCTCAAACCAAGGCGTCGTCTTTGAAACCCTCAACATGGCTTCGTTGTGGGACATTCCTTGCATCTTTATCATTGAAAACAACGAGTTTGCAATGGGTACTCGACTTGAGTATCATGCTGCCGACACCGAACTTTGGAAGCGAGGATTACCGTTTGGTATCCGATCCGAGAGAATCGACGGCATGGACGTCATTCAGATGAAGCGTCAAGCCGAGGAGATTGTCGAATGGTGCCGAAAGGAGCAACGACCGGCTTGGATCGAAGTCATGACTTATCGTTATTCAGGTCACGGTGCTGCGGATAATGATCGACAGCTGTATCGAACCAAAGAAGAAGAAGATCTAGCATGGACTCGAGATCCGATTGCTCTACTCAAAAAGCAGATGCTAGAGCTCGGCTATTTGACCGAAGAAAAATACGAAGCAATCGATGAAGAACTCATCGAGCAAGTAGAAAAAATATATGAGGAAGCGGAAGCCAGTCCATTCCCCGAAGCCGACGAAGTTTACGACAACATTTACAGCGATATGAAACCGGAGATGGGACACTAATGTCAACCGAACTAACTTACCGAGAAGCCCTCAATCGGAGCATTGAAGAAGAAATGCAGAAGAACCCCGAGGTCTTCATCATGGGAGAAGACATCGGTCGATACCAAGGAACCTTTAAGGTAACCCGAGGATTCGTCGAAAAATTTGG
Source organism: Armatimonadota bacterium (assembly GCA_043760685.1). Lineage (GTDB taxonomy): Bacteria > Armatimonadota > Fimbriimonadia > Fimbriimonadales > Fimbriimonadaceae > Fimbriimonas. Next base: position 1,602 of record JAYUOQ010000273.1, read on the forward strand.
CAGCCGCCAAGAGCAGTACAACTACCGAATTCTCGACACTCCAATCACCGAATGTGGATTTACCGGAATCGGAATTGGTGCGGCTATGGCGGGACTCCGACCAATCGTCGAATTTATGACGATGTCGTTCTCAATTCTTGCTTTAGACCAGATTATCAACCACGCTGCGAAAGTGCACTACATGACCAATGGTGAAGTCAAATGCCCAATCGTCTTCCGTGGTCCTGGTGGCGCTGCCAAGCAGCTTTCAGCCCAGCACTCTCACTCAATGGACGGGTGGTATGCCCACGTTCCTGGTCTAAAGGTTGTTGCGCCTGCAACCGCTTTGGATGCTTACGGCATGATGAAATCAGCCATCGCTGATGATAATCCAGTCGTTTTTTACGAGAGTCCTGGCTTGTATACGGTTAAGGGAGATATTCCCGATGGTACAGATTTTTCGGTTCCAATCGGTAAATGTCAAATTCTTAAAGAAGGGAAAGACATTTCGCTCATTGGCTATTCGCGAATGACGCAGATTAACCTTTTGGCGGCAGAACTGCTGGCAAAGGATGGGATTGATGCGGAAGTTGTTGACGTTCGAACCTTGTTGCCACTCGATACCGAAACCATATACAATTCCGTTCGCAAGACTCACCGCGCCGTCGTCGTTTACGAGGACTGGAGAAGTGGTGGATTTGGTGCAGAAATCGTATCGCGCATTCAAGAAGACTGCTTTGATTCATTAGATGCCCCAGTAGGGCGTGTTGGTGGTCTTAACGTGCCGATGCCATATGCCAGAAACCTTGAGCTACTCTGCATCCCTAGTGAAGAAGATGTCGTGAAAGCCGTCCACAAAATTGGCTAGTAAAACCCAAATTCTTCGCCCCGCTTCTCAAGTCAGACGCGGGGCTTTTTGTGTATTTGGATGTTTGCGGGTAACTGTGGCGTGCCGAACTGAATCGAGAAGCCAACAAGGTCTAACCAATACTGGGAGAAATGAGCCGAGCTAGACATTTCAATACTTCCGTTTCCCGTTCAAAAACTTGCGGCGAACCAAAATTGGCGCTATGATTGCACCTGCCAATGAAGTGAAGATATACCAAGGAAAAAACGGCTGAAATAAAAGGAGCCCAATTGCCCCGCCGATTATTACGAAAACGAGCGAGCTAACCATAAGATAGCAACCATCGTTTGAACTGCCACTCTGTTGACCCATTTGTCGAGCCTTGATGGCAAATGTGATGGCGCAAATAAGCCAGAGTACGCCGATCACAGCATACGCCCCGCCAGAACTTAGCCAGAGGATTAGTTTATCTTTAGGGCCCATGGCTAAGAGTGTATCTCTTGAAGGCAGGCATTATATGGTAGCAACGGTAAGAAGGAGACGGAAGAAGCTTTAGGTTCTGTCGTCAAGAATCAATTGGCCGGCCAGACTGGCTAAATCCGAAAGCTCAATTTGCCCTTGCGCTAGCCTAGGTTCATTGGGTATAACTATTGATTCGCCGCGCTGTGCGCGGAGAAATAAACGTGCTTCGTAGCTCGTTTGGCAGGGCGACCCCATTCGGAATTCCCGAACAGTTAGGGCAACGTCAGTGATTCATAAGACGAATCCGACATGTCGAACGATGCGTTGAAGCGGAGAAAATCATATGCTACCAGGCATTTTAGGACGAAAAATAGGCATGACTCACATCTTTAATGGTGTGGGCAAAATGGTGCCCGTTACCGTCGTGGAAGCAGGGCCTGTCTACGTAACTCAGATCAAAACTGATGCCGTAGATAAGTACTCTGCAATCCAAGTCGGTTACGGTGAAGCCAAAGAAAAACAATTGACATTCCCCAAGTTCGGTCACCTCAAGAAATCTGGTGTCGGCAAAAACCTGCGAACTCTTCGCGAGTTCCGAGTAGAGAAGACTGATGGCTTCGAACTCGGGCAAGAGATTATCGTGGACATTTTTGCTGAAGGAGAATCTGTAACGGTAACCGGGTTCAGTAAAGGGCGAGGTTTTGCCGGTGGTGTTAAGCGATACCACTTTAAGGGACAGCATATGACCCATGGCTTTATGACGCACCGGCGACCGCTTTCAAACGGTGCAACTGGACCACAAAGAGTTTTCAAAGGAAAGCGCGGACCGGGGCATATGGGTGACGCTCAAGTCACACAAAAGGGTCTCAAGATCGTTAAGGTAGACGCAGAGCGAAATCTGGTTCTTATCGACGGTAGCGTTCCTGGACCAAACGGTGCCCTCGTGGTAATCAATAAGGTGAGCAAATAATGGCAGCAATAGAAGTAAAAGACAAAGCTGGCAAGAAAGTTGGCTCACACGATCTCGGCGCGGCATTGACCACAATCTGTGCAAGCCACACAACAATTCATAGAGCTGTTGTCGCCGAAGAAGCGAATTCTCGACAAGGTACTCAGAGCGCCAAGACCCGAAGTGAAACTCGTGGTGGTGGTCGAAAGCCTTACAAACAAAAGAAGACCGGTAATGCCCGACAAGGTACGATCCGCGCTCCGCAGTATGCCCACGGTGGTATGGCTCTTGCAGTCAAGCCGCGTGACTATTCCAAGAAGATCAATAAGCAAGAAAAGCGAGCTGCAATTCTCAGCTCACTAGCCATGCATATTGAAGCAGGGAACGTCACAATCGTTGACAAGATTGCCTTCGGAACTCCAAAAACAAAAGATGCAATTGCTTTCCTCGCAGCCCTCGGGTTGGGTGACACGCGAAGAGTCTTAGTTATTTTGAGCGAAGTTGATGACATCGTCACAAAGAGCTTCAGGAATCTAGGCGGAGTCGAAATTCGAACCGCTCCTGCAAGCGTGAAGAAAGGCGAAGAAGGTCCTAAGACACAAGCGTTCTCGGCTAGAGACGTGCTTGTAGCTCATAAGGTCGTAATCGCGAAGGATGCGCTGAGTCGCATCGAGGAAGTTTGGGCCAAATGATTAATCCTTACGAGATCATCGTAGCTCCTCACTTGACCGAAAAGTCTGTTGCCCTTTCGTACGGCGATCCAAAGATCAAAGACGAAGCTCAGATTGTTCGCAAGTACACGTTCATCGTGAAGAGGGATTCGAACAAGATTCAAATCAAAGCTGCTATCGAAGCACTTTATAACGACGGAAAGAAAAAGGGCGAGGGCATCAATGTGACCTCAGTCCGCACAATTAAGGTTCTCGGCAAGAAGCGACGCCGCGGCAAGAGTTCTGGTTACGAGCCAGATCGCAAAAAAGCTGTGATTACGTTGGCTACAGGTCAGATGCTGGAGGATTACGGAGTCTAATATGCCAGTTGTAAGATTAAAACCAACATCGCCAGGACGAAGGTTCCAGTCAGTTTCTACCTATTCGGAAGTAACGAAAGGTAAACCGGAAAAGAGTCTTCTTGCTCCCCTGACAAAGTCAGGTGGAAGAAACAGCTACGGCCGTCTCACGATGGCAAATCGTGGCGGTGGAAACAAGCGACGATACCGAATTATCGACTTTAAGCGACAGAAAGATGGAATGATTGCGACAGTTGCTGCGATCGAATACGATCCAAACAGAACCTGCAGAATTGCATTGCTTCACTACGCCGACGGCGAGAAGCGATATATTCTTGCGGCTCGGAACCTTGAAGTAGGCGCCAAGATCCTTAGCGGTCAAGGAGCTGATATTCTTCCTGGTAACTGTCTAGAACTTCAGCACATCCCGCTCGGTACCCTGGTTCATAACATTGAGATCCAACCAGCGAAAGGTGGGCAAATGGTTCGTTCCGCTGGAGCTTCGGCTCAGGTGATGGCAAAGGAGGGTGCGTACGTAACCCTTCGGCTCCCATCGGGCGAAATGAGAATGGTTCATAACACCTGTCGGGCAACCGTTGGTGAAGTTGGTAATGCTGAGCATGAAAACGAATCGCTCGGTAAAGCTGGTAAGAACCGAAATCTTGGTAGAAAGCCTCACGTTCGTGGTGTTGTAAAAAGCCCGCGAGACCACCCGCACGGTGGTGGTGAAGCTAAGTCGCCAGTCGGACGAAAGAAGGGACCGGTTGACCGTTGGGGCAACAAGGCTCTTGGACAGAAGACTCGAAGCAATAAGCGAACTGATCGATTTATTGTTAGGAGACGCAACAAAAAGTAAAGTTTGAGTTCGCTAGGTCTCGGTAACGAGACCTGGCAACTCCTAGTGCACTGCCCGTTCTGGATAAGTTCAGGCGAAGGTTAACACAGGAAAATAAATGGGAAGATCATTAAAAAAGGGCTTCTTTGTCGATGACCACCTAATGAAAAAGGTGGACAAGATGAATGAGACCGAACAAAAAAATCTAATTAAAACATGGAGTCGCCGATCGACAATCATTCCAGATATGATTGGTCACACGATCGCAGTTCACGACGGGCGAAAGCACGTTCCAGTTTTTGTAACCGAAAATATGGTCGGTCACAAGCTCGGGGAATTTGCTCCAACTCGAACCTACCGAGGCCACCAAGGTGGCATCCCTGAGCGAGGAGTCAAGCTCAGATAACGAGGAAACTATGGAAGTAAGCGCAACAGCAAAATATGTCCGTGTTCAACCTCGTAAGGTTCGAATCGTTGCGGACGAAATCAAGGGAATGCCAGCGGCATTTGCGATCCACAAACTTCGATTCCACACCAGCAAAGGCGCATTCTACTTAAAGAGAGTGCTTACATCTGCGATTGCAAACGCCGCAGAGAACAATAACCTTGGTGCTGACGTTCTGAAGATTGCTCGAATTGAGGTCAATGAAGGTCCTCGACTAAAGCGAATCCAAGCCAGATCGATGGGACGAGCTAACCGAATTGTCAAAAAGACGAGCCACATCACTGTGGTTGTTGAAGAATATGAACCAGCGGCTGAAGTCAAGCCACACGGTACTAAGGCAAAGCCAAGACCTACTTTTGGACCTGTGAAGGTCGCCAAGAAAAAGGTTGAAGCAAAAGTAGCCGAAGTTGAAGAAGTGGTTATGGAAGCACCGGTTGAAGAAACCGCGCCTGAAGTTCATGAGGAAGTAGTGGAGCAGGTTACAGAACCTGTAACAGACGGGGCAGATGCCTCCGAGGAGACCAAAGAAAACTAATGGGACAGAAAATACATCCAGTTGGTCTGCGCGTCGGCATTATTCGAGGCCACGACAGCCATTGGTTCTACAAGAAGAAAGGATACGCAGAGGCACTAAAGCTCGATCACGACATTCGACAATATATCAAGAACCGAGTTGGACTTGGTAACGTAAGTCGAGTTGAAATTGAAAGAGCTGCAAATCGTTTGAAAGTCAACATCTTTACAGCACGTCCAGGAGCAATCATTGGTCGAGGCGGAAAGGGAATTGATGAGCTAACCGATACGCTTAACCGACGAGTACGACAGAACGACGCAACTTTGGTTGTTCAAGTAAACGTTAGTGAAGTTCGACAGCCTGAGCTTGATGCTCAAATCGTTGCCGAAAACGTTTGTGCTCAGCTCGAAAAGCGAATCAGCCACCGACGAGCCATGCGACAAGCAATGACTCGAGTTGTCCGACTGAACGGTCGAGGAATTAAGATTCTTGTTTCCGGTCGATTGGGTGGCTCTGAAATTGCTCGTAGCGAAGGTGACAAGACCGGAAAGATTCCACTTCACACCCTCCGAGCCGACATTGACTACGGATTTGCCGAAGCTCATACGGTTTACGGAATCATTGGATGCAAAGTTTGGATCTACAAGGGAGAAGTTCTTCCCGAGAAGCGACTTCGAGAGCTTGATCAAATCGTTCAAACTCAGCAAGAAGAAGCGAGAAAGAAGGCTATTGCAGATCGACCTGAAAAGAAGGCTTTTGCCGCTAATAAGGTTGAAGATGCTCCAGCACCAACTGAAGCACAAGCGCCAGTCGCTGATGCTCCAGTCGCAGAAGTTACCACCGAAGGAAGTGAAAGCTAATGTTGATGCCTAAAAGAGTTAAAGAGGGCCGACGGAAGATGTTCCGCGGACGAATGAAGGGACTGTCAACCCAGGGTAACCACGTTGACTTTGGCGAATTCGCCATTGTTGCGCAGGAACCAGCATGGGTTACAAGCCGACAAATCGAAGCCGCTCGAATTGCGATGACCCGCCACATCAAAAGAGGTGGAAAGGTCTGGATTCGAATCTTCCCACAAAAGTCCTATACCAAGAAGCCACTTGAAACCCGTATGGGTAAGGGTAAGGCAGGTATTGAAGGTTGGGTAGCTGTTGTTAAGCCTGGTCGAGTGTTGTTCGAAATGGACGGCGTCACCAAGGAATTGGCACGAGAAGCTATGCGACTCGCTATCTACAAAATGCCGATGCGATGCAAGTTCTACTCGAAAGAAGAGCTTGAAGCTGAGCTGAAAGCCAAGAATATTGGTGGAAATTACCACACACCAGAAGTGACGGAGGAAGCAGCCGTATAGGCACGCTGAAATTACATGAAGAACTTAAAAGCAAAAGAACTTCGAGAAAAATCAGTTGCCGATTTGGAGCAATTGGTCACGGAAGAGCAAGCAGCAATGTATAAAGCTCGACGAGACCTCGCTTTCCGGCAATTGACCGACATAGCCAGTTTCAAAGTCCGACGACACAATGTCGCTCGAATTTTGACTGTCATAACCGAAAAGAAACGAGGTAGCAATTGATGGCAGAAACCCAAGAACCTCGCAATAACCGTAAAACCCGCGTAGGGATCGTCGTTAGCAACAAAATGCAAAAGACGGTAGTCGTTCGAATCGAGCGACGGGTACAGCACCCACTATACGGAAAGGTCGTTATTCGAACTGAAAAGTTCAAAGCACACGACATTATTGGTTGCGATGAGGGAGACCGCGTTGAGATTATGGAAACTCGCCCGTTGTCGAGAGACAAGCGATGGCGCGTAACCCAAATCATCGAAAAGGTCAAGTAACGATGTTTGTTCTCCGAGCTTTAGTTCGGAGAACTCGACCTCCAAGCCTACACTTAGCAAGTGCTTTGTATGGCCGCTGGAAAAGGATTTAACTGAACAAGAATGGTTCAACAATTTACAAGATTAAAAGTAGCAGATAATTCAGGAGCTCGCGAAGTCATGTGTATTCGCGTCTTAAAGGGGTCACAACCCCGCTATGGTGGGGTCGGTGACCTTATCGTAGCCGCAGTCAAGACCGCGACTCCGAACATGCCCGTCAAAAAGGGTGATGTCGTTCGATGCGTCATCGTTCGAACAAAGAAGCCTTGCCGTCGAGTAGACGGTAGCACGCTTCGATTCGACGAGAACGCCTGCGTAGTCATTAACCCAGTCAACAATGAGCCAAGAGGGACCCGTATTTTTGGTCCAGTGGCTCGCGAACTCCGCGATGCGAACTTCATGAAGATCGTTTCGCTTGCACCAGAGGTGTTGTAATGCCAACGAAAGCAGATTTAAAGAGACTTGCAAATCCGATCAAACTTAAAATTCGCCGAGGCGATAAAGTTATGATCATCGCCGGAAAAGATAAGGGCCAAGAAGGTTTTGTTGCTGCAGTTAGTGCAAAGGAAAGCCGGGTAATCGTTCTCAAGGAGAACCCCGAGAATCCTGATCAACCGTTGCCGCTCAACCAAGCTATTAAGCACCGAAAGGCAAAGCAACAGGGCGAGAAAAGTGCAAGAATCGCAATTCCAGCACCACTCCACATCTCAAACGTCATGGTGCTTGATCCAAAGACCGGCAAACCTAGCCGACTTGGACGAAAGAAAGAGGGAGACAAGCTTGTTCGCTATGCGAAGAAAAGCGGTCAAACCATCAAAGACGCAGAATCGAAGTAAGGCGAAAGCCCACAGTCAATGACAGCCTGGTCAGAACTCAGGCAGAAGAATTATGGCAAGAAAAGAAAAAGTAGAAGCAGCCGCAACAGGTCCAACCGGAACGTTGCCAAAACCACGTCTTCGTGAGAAGTACGCAAAAGAAGTCTGTCCAAAGTTGATGGAGCAGTTCGGATACAAGTCCGTAATGCAAATTCCGAAGCTCGACAAGATCGTTATCAATATGGGTACCGGTTCAACCGACAAGGACAGCAAGAATCTTGAGAACTCGTTGCGAGACATGCAAGTAATTGCTGGCCAAAAGCCAGTTGCAACAATGGCAACCAAGGCAATTTCGAACTTCAAACTCAGAGAAGGAATGAAAGTTGGATGTAAGGTAACGCTTCGAGGCGATCGAATGTACCACTTCTTCGACCGACTAGCTTCCGTCGTACTTCCCCGAATCCGGGACTTTCAAGGTCTGTCACCAAAGTCTTTTGACGGCCGAGGAAACTATGCCGTTGGACTCAAAGAGCAGTTGGTTTTCCCTGAAATTCCATACGATAACTTTGACAAGATTCGCGGTATGGATATCGTTATATGTACTTCGGCTAAGAACGACGAAGAAGCTCGAGTCTTTTTGAAGGCAATGGGTCTTCCTCTTCGCGAAAAGTAAATCTTACAGAGGCAAATATAAAAAGGACCTTGCATAACCGCAAGGTCATTTTTATTTACCAGGAGCTAAACAGAGTTCCGTCTGATGCAACAGCAGAGCCTGTGAACTTCCACGAGCCTACTGGAGGTCCATAAGTCAGGGTTACTCCAGCAATACCAATTGTACTGCCGTTTTCTGCAAAGTATGGCCCAAAATATACTCCAGCCGGCATTAC
>JAYUOQ010000274.1:0-1546 GCA_043760685.1 Armatimonadota bacterium
ATTCCATCCTGGGGTTGGAGTAAGTTTCCAAGTGCACCTGAATTCACTTGAGCCGAAACTTGTTGCCAAGTAGCTAGAACCAGAGTGACCGAAAAAAGCAGATAGTTGAATCGCCGCATGGATAATCTCTCGAATTCATTCTTGCATAGAAATCTATGGGTAGAATCCAGCCAAATCAACGACCATGCGGACACAATCCCAACAAAGTAGTTGGATTTCCATTTTCCAGAAGTATCAAGGTCTTGTCGGGCTCATTGTGCTCCTGATTGGTGCTGCCATTTCGGTGCAAGCAACATTCTTTTCCGCAGCGAATTTTGCGAACATCCTCAATCAGTTGGCAGTTCCCGGCTTGCTCGCGGTTGGCATGACTTTCGTAATCCTAACGGGAGGAATTGATCTCAGTGTTGGTTCCCTCATCGGGCTTCTCAACTGCGTTTGCGCCACTTGGCTAGTATCCGGCAAGTCAACTCCTATGACAATCGCTTTCGTACTGGTTATTGGAACCGGGATTGGAGCAATAATCGGCGGCTTGATCAGTGCTTCGAAGATGCAACCGTTTGTGGTTACTCTCGCGGCAATGGTTAGCTTGAGGGGAATTGCCTACGTTTACACCAATAACGGAACAGTCAGCGGTCTTGGTGACAAGTTGGATTTTCTTATTGCGCCAAAGCTTGGGGTACCGCTCAATGCCTGGATCATGATGGCAATTACTTTGATAGCCATTGGTATTTTGTCAAAGACGGTTTTTGGTCGCCATATTTATGCCGTTGGCGGCAACCCCCAATCGGCACGATACGCCGGGATCAATCTTACAAAAACGAGAGTAGGAGCCTATGCCATTAACGGGCTTTGTGTTGCTGTCGCAAGTCTGATCTTCACCGCACGAAACACTAATGGAGCTCCGGACGCTGGGGCTGGATTTGAACTCGATGCAATTACTGCGGTTGTCGTCGGCGGAACCTCATTGGTTGGTGGATTTGGCAATATCATCGGAACGTTTTTGGGTGCACTTTTTATTGTGTGCCTCAATGTCCTACTCATTCTTAAGGGTGTCAACACCTATGTGGGAATGGGTTGGAAAGGAATCGTCATTCTTATCGCTGTCTATTTGCAGAGCATTGGACGCACAACAGACTCATGAAAAATCTCATCCCACTCCTCACCCTTCTCGTTATCGCTGGATGTTCGTCCGGTGGTGAAACAAATACTGCTTCTGGAACCTCGACAAATTCATCCGAATCAAAGGATAAGCCACTGGTCGTCTTTTCTCAGGCTAATTCACAAGATCCTTGGCGCAAGGTTTTTGATGCTTCAACCAAAGCCGAAGCAGACAAGCATGCGTCAGAGTTTATCTACGAGGCCCAAGATGCGTCAGGGAAGTCCGAAACTCAAAACAACATGATCGAAACTTTCTTGGTCAAGAATCCAAAAGTCATGCTCGTTTCTCCCAACGATTTGTCAGTCACTAAAGCAGTGGAGAAGGCATTTGATAAGGGAGTTTCAGTGATTCTTTTGGACCGAGATATTGAAGGTGAAAAATACTCTT
>JAYUOQ010000275.1:0-3831 GCA_043760685.1 Armatimonadota bacterium
CAAGCCCGAGAAGAGGGAAGAGATGTTACGAATATTGGGGCCGACTTCCTTGACCTCATTCAGCTAAAGTAGCAAGGCAAGCCAGATGTTGCTTGGCACTGGAGAGCCGCCGAACTCTGCGATGAAGTTCAAGACTTACCCATGGCCGAAGGCTATGCGTACATCGAGCCAAGCGACCTTTCCGCTATTCGAAATGGTTCGAAAAATAGTTTGGTGCCCGAATTTAATGGAAGCCAATCTGAACTCCTGAAGAAGCTACATGGTGGATTACTTGGTCGAATATGTGGTTGTATGCTCGGAAAGCCATTTGAGCTTTGGCATCGGGCCGAGATTCAAGCTTGGTGCGAGGAAACTGGCAACTGGCCGATCACTGATTATGTTCGAGAACCGAACGATCATGAGCGATCAGAAATTGCAAAGAAGTCTAAGAGAAGCTCTCTTGGATGGGCAGAAAACTGGACCCGCGCCAAGTTAAAGTGTGCGGTCGAAGACGACGACATCAACTACACTATCGCCGGATTCGACCTCATCAAATCCTACGGCGTTGAATTCCGACCCGTCGACGTCGCCGAATACTGGTGCAAAAATCTCCCGATCTTTAACCTCTTTACCGCAGAGCGGGTTGCGTATCGAAACTTCGTGATGAGCATCATGCCGCCCGATAGTGCAACTCACCGAAACCCATATCGAGAATGGATCGGCGCCCAAATTCGAGCTGACGCCTTTGGATACTTAAGTCCTGGAAATCCAGCCAAGGCGTCCGAGTGGGCTTGGCGAGATGCCTCAATTAGCCATATCAAAAACGGAATCTACGGTGAAATGTGGGTCGCTGCGATGCTCGCCTCAGCCTATGTTCTCAATGATTTCGAAGAAATCATCTTAGCTGGATTGGCTCAGATTCCAACCCAATCGAGGCTCCACGAAGCCATTGTTGACATTGTCGAAGCGAAACGAGAAGGGAAGTCATACGAAGAAGCCGTAGAGATGGTTCACAGCCGTTGGGATGAGAAGACTGCCCACGGTTGGTGTCACACAATCTCGAATGCCCAAGTCGTAGCGATTGCGTTGCTCTGGGGTGAAGGTGACTTTGGTTTGACGATTTCCCGAGCTGTGATGCCCGGGTTTGATACCGACTGCAACGGAGCGACAGCTGGCTCGGTTTGGGGAATCGTCAATGGCGTGGACGCGATTCCTGAGCATTGGTCCGGGCTATTTAACGACACAATGCAGGCGCATTTGCTTCATTGGCGGGAACTCAAGATCTCAGACCTAGCTCATCAAATGGCAACGATGGCTGTTGAGTTACGGCATTAATTCTGTTACTTGGGGCAGAATGCCGATTCATAATGGAGCTAATGGGTGATGAACTCACGATTTACGCAATCAGAAAAAGAACGGACAAAAAACTGTCTTTGATGCTCAGCGTCATCGCATTGTTTTTTAGCCTTGCGTTGGACTGGGTTATCTTTCATTGGTTTCATCTTTCAAATGCGATCAGTTGTTCGTTTGTCGTCGTCGTTGCCTCGTTACTCAATGCTTTTGGCGGGTTCTCGGTTTGGCGAAAATTGGAAGGCCGGGAAAAAGGCGTGATTGGGCGAGCCATTGTCGCTTCGATCATTGCAATGGTTATTGTTCCGATTCGGTCGGGTCCACCTTCAATGATAGTTATTGCAGCCTCGTTTTTCGGGATTGCCTTAGGCGCTTACTTCGCTTTACCCGTTCAACGATTGGTTATCGCGGTCGAACGACGTGAAATGGCTAAGTCGCGGCGCGAAATTATACAACCTGACCAAAAATAATTCGGTGACCATCTGGCGTCTTGATTCCGAACTCATGCAATCCCCATGGCTTGGTGGAAACCGTCGAAACAGGTTCGGCGCCTTTGTCGACAATCTCCGAATAGAGTTCGTCGACATGATCAACGGTGATGTAGGCAAAATAAGAGTGGTCACCAACTTCTCCGGCTGATTTGATTCCTGGGCAGTCACCAATCATGACTCTGAAACTTCCTCTCGACAGAAAGCTCCATCCGTCCGACTCGTCTCCAAAGTCCCTTGAGAAGCCGAGAACATTCATGTAATAGTCCGTGCTGATCCGTAAGTCCTGAACCGCTAACACAAATCGGGAGTTGGTCATCTCAACGCTCATGAATCGATTTTGGCACAACGGCCCATCGCTCTGAACAGCAGTTTCAACCGCCTGGCTGTTCAACTACCGTAATTGCGGATCATCCAAGTCCCCGAAAATCAAGCAAAGTGAGAAGACGATTGTAGTCCGAAACGCCTTTAATGACTGGAAGACTCTGATCGATGAGGACGCCAAGAAAACAACAATCGTAAGCGAGAAGCTAACCTAGTTCGAAAGCATCTTGTAACAAACCCACGCGGCAAGAGCGTCCTGAGCAGCGGATCCAATCGACTTGTACAAAGTCCTTCCATCAGGTTTCTCGCTCAAAGATAGGCACTCCCCAAACAACTGAGGGTGAACCCCTGAGCCGATCATGTCTCCGCTCGTCTCCACGCACGCCAAATTGTCCACCCACACTTGCGAAGCGGCTACCAAATCTGCCCCCAATTCATGCATCGTTGGGCGATATGAGCCTACAGCCGAAACGTGGCAACCAGCCGAAACCATGTCCAAAGTAAGCAATGGTGAGCCACTGTTCGTCGCCAGTACAACCATTTCTGCCCCATCGGCAACCTCCCTCACGTCCGTACAAGCAATCACCGGAAAACCCAACTTAGAAACCGCTTCAACATGGCGACCAAGTACCCGTACTGACGAGATCGTTCGCAACATACTCAACGCCTTTAGCGTGCTCAACCCCTGGGGTCCAGCGCCAACTAAACCAACTACCGAGCCACCCAGACGAGCAAAATAGTTCGTCGCAATTGCCGTGCTAACGCCGGTTCGCAAAGCCGTCAACGCTGCAGCGTCAAATGTCGCCAAAGGTAGCCCCGACGCAATGTCGAACAACACCGTTACGCCCTGGAAAGTTGCCCGCCCTGCAGCCGGATTCCCCGGAATGTCGTTGAACATCTTCACTGCGTACACATCGGGATACTTACTATCTGGCGACGACCGAACGTAGGCGGGCATCACCAACCCATTGCCTTGGCTCTGGTGTAACGAAACATACTGTCGTGCCGGGAGGTTCGCTGCGCCACTCGATACCGCCAAAAACGCCCATCGCATGGCGTCAAAAACCTCGGACGGATACCCTAGCCGCCCAATCTCCTCGCCTGAAATAAAGCCCAACGATTGATTCATAGGTGCGCAACCAATCATACATCAAATTTGAAAATAAGTACCGTGGCTTTGAGTATTAAATTAGAAGTCTTAAACGTCATAACACTTAAAAACTATCTGAAAATATTGTTAACTGTCAATGATTTATACGGGAAGGAATTATTCCTTGATGTAATATTGAAATAGGCTTGACCCTGGATTTCAGAATGTCTTTTGCCAGCAATACTTTTGTTGAAGATTAGTGTAATGTGATTGGCTTCAAGTTTCTTGATTGATTCGAGGACATACTTTGGTCCTCCCCATTCACTAAGGCTCAAAGGGGATTTTGCCCAGTCAGGGAGAGATGAAGAATTAAATTCTCTAACAATGTTAGCCTCATTAATTGCCGACCTATAGTCTATTAAGGTCTTTATGTCTCTAATAGCGGCCATAAGGTCTTCTGTGGAATCCTTTACCTTGATTTGCTCTGGAAACTGTATTGCCTGAATCTTTTGAGTTTCATTCCATTGCTCAAATTCCGCATTTTGCTTATTAAATGGATCGAAGAAGTAGACTTTAGCAACAACATAAAAAACTACTAAA
>JAYUOQ010000276.1:0-10151 GCA_043760685.1 Armatimonadota bacterium
GAGAATCGCGATTAGCCCAGCTCCACCTCCGAATAGGATCAAGAGTGGGGCGAACAAGAACCAACCAAGGATAGGAAGCATTGCTGCAAGTACGATGTACATCGAGGCCTTAGCAAACGAATCAAATAGATTTGATTGACCATCTTTAAGGCTCTGCATCCGTTCGGCCGCTAGTTTTGCGATGCCAGAAATTCCCACTGCGACAAGACCAAAGTAGCTCGCGAGCATGAGTGTTCCCAGCAACTTGGTTAGCGGGTTAGGGAGTGAAATCACCACAAAAGCGAGAACACCGTAAAGAAGAGCCAAGAATCCCTTTCCGATCACCGCACTTGATCGGGTTGAGACTGCATTTCGAGCTGACTCTACTTTGTCAGGGAACAGCAACCCGCAGGCCACATTAAAGGACCACGATGTGACGGCTATGCCGCCGAGAGTTGCAATAACGGAAAACGAATCACCAATTGTTGAAAATGCCATAACTTAATCATCCTCTATTACGGAAAGCGTTTCTTGTCCGAATTCGGTTGCGAAGGTTCCATAATCAGGGCTAATGACCCATAAACAACGTCCTCTTTTGGTTCGAATCCTCTTCGGTGGGTTCGGAATCGGGTGCGTTGGGATCGGATTCATAGGCATTTTGACCCCTGGGCTCCCAGGATTTGTTTTCTTCGTTATCGCCCTCTGGGCTTTTAGAAACTCAAGTCAGCAAATGGAGGATTGGATTCTTGCAAATAAGTTTATTGGTCCGACACTGAAGGATTGGGAAGAAAACCGGTCGATGAAGCAATCTACGAAGATTCTGGCGATCTCAATGATATGGATCGCGATCGGGGTTACCATCTACAGAATCCTTACCACTCCACCAATCGTGATCGAGGCTTGGAACTTTCACTTACCAAAATGGATTCCAATAGTGCTCTTGGTCGGCACAATATTGGGGTTGACGATCTATTTGATCAAGGTTCCAACAAAGCAAATCAAGGCTTAAACTTCTCACAGATCGCAACGCGAACCAGAACCGTCAAGGTTTTTCAAATGTTTTTTGACTTGATAGTGAAACGCTAAAGATATATTCTGGCGTAAGTATCAAATGTAACTGCAAGGGAAACCAAAAATGAACACATTGAACCCATTTCGAACAATTGACAACACTCGACACTTTGACGACTTCTTCGCCCAGCTAATGGGTGGAAGCCAATGCCAAACGAACACGAACAGCTTGGTGAGCATTCCTCTAGATGTTATCGAGGATGGGGGTCAGGTGACGATCAAGGCCTTGGTACCGGGTATCAATCCGGATGAGTTGGAAGTGAGCATCGAGAACAACGTTTTGACGATTAAGGGCGAGCACAAAACTGAGGAGATCAGCGAAAGCGCAAAAGTCTTCCGACGAGAGAACACTTACGGCTCATTTAGCCGATCAATACGCTTGTCGCCGCAGTTGAATCAAGAAGCGGTCAGCGCAACATTTAAGAATGGATTTGTGACGATCACGATTCCGAAGGTGGAGGAAGAGAAACCGAAGTCAATGAGAATTCCGATCTCAACCGAAAACTAAGGATAAACAAGAGTAAATGCTGAGCCTGGTCTTTCATGAGCCGGGCTTTTTTAGTTTGCGAAAGTTATGTTTATCGGGGCTCGAATTCCTGATTCTTCCACTTCGAAGAATTCCTTTGACATCCGATCACCTTTAAGCATAGATCCGGGAAAAGACTCAATCGCGACGTTAAAACTACGCACATTATTGTTGTAGAACCGCCTAGCAGCTGCGATGCGGTCTTCCGTATTTACGAGTTCTTCTTGAAGCTGTAGGAAGTTAGCGGAACTCTTTAGGTCAGGATAGGCTTCTGCATGGATAAACAATCCAGATAGCGCTGGAACTAAGGCTCGCTCGGCGGCGACAACTCCAGCCGAACCCTGGGCATGGATCGCTTCATTCCATAGCGCGATGACCTTCGTCAAAACATCTTGTTCTTGCGCCATATATCCTTTTACGCACTCGATAAGGTTAGGAATTAGGTCATGTCTACGTTTCAGAGCGACGTCAATGCCTGACCATGATTCATCACAGAGACGGCTGAGGCGCACAATGTTGTTGGAGACCGCGATTGGAATGATGATTCCGATGATGAGAATGACGACGAGGCCGATGATGATTTCGTTCATGGGATGTTTCGATGAGGTCCGTAGTCTTGACGATAGTATGTTGGAATTTGAGACAGGAATTCATCGATACAGCCCTTCATGGATACGATTTGACTTGGTTGCAACTGTCCCATGACGTGAATCATGGCAAAAGGTCCGGAAAAACTCCATTCGTAGTTGGGTTGGCGAAGTAGGCACTCAATTGCAACCGGATGAAGCAGGTCAAGCGACATCTTCTCGTCGTTAGTTTTGACAAAATACCTTTGATTAAATTCTTCGGATTCCACTTGTAATTCACGCATTCCCAGGAATTTTCCAATCGTAAAACCAACATTTTCTGGCTCCAAAGTCATTTCTGGAAATGCGACTGTAGCACTGACCAAGGCAACGGTAAAGCGATAGGTTGTCGAACTCTTTCCAGTCGAAATCGTGTACCGATACTCAAACAGGTACCAATAATTTCCAGCCTGATCGGATCCGATGAGTGCAGGAGAAATTGTTCGGCCAGAACCTTGATTAAAAAGTGGAAACACCGGAACGAAAACCGCTGAATTGGTGTGAGACTCGTTTGGATCGGAATTACCAGCAAATGAAAAGAAGCCGTTCGGATTTTCATACGGCATCCCATACTCCAGAAAATTAAGATTGAGATTGTCGGCCAGGATGCTGAGCTCGGCTGCCCGACGCTTTCTTTCCTTTTCAGAAAGGAACCAAATAACAATGACCGCCGGGACGATCAAGATCGCTATAAGGATGATGATCACGGTGTCTTGATCCACGTTACATTATCTCCACTTTAGGAACGGAATCCTGTCTACTTTGGTTTCGGCTTCTTTGGTTTTGGCACTGGTGACCTTTGTACGGTTTCAAGCGCATCGTCAACGTGCTCCAACAGGATTTCATTTGTTGAGAAGCGCCAATATTTCATGGACATTGGTCCATTTTTTGACATGTATGAGAATTGGATTCCACCCGATTCTTCATAAATCGGAGCAGAAATGGCGTCGCCCTTAAGAAAAATATGACCGTCGTCGAACAAGGCAAAAACTCGACCATTTGAATACAATCCGTATCCGCCGAACATGGCTCGATGGCTGTAATTAGGAACTTCCTTAAGCAATTTGTTCGCTTCCTCAATTGTCATGCCTACATTCTATTCAAAATAGAGATTCATGCAAGTCGTTTTAGCTAGCGCATCGCCGAGAAGGCACGAACTTTTGCGACAAATCGTGTCTGAGTTTGTCATAGAGGCAACCAATATCGATGAAGACGCATTAACCTTGCTTGACCCGATAATGACCGCTGAAACTTTGGCGTTGGAGAAAGCAAAAGCGGTCCGCGGGACTTACGATAACCCCATAATCATTGGCTGTGACACTGTGGTTGCGATGGACGGAGCGCAATTTACCAAACCCGTTGATTTTGAGGATGCCGTGCGGATACTGACCGCCCTTCGAGGCAGAACGCATCAAGTTATTACGGGGGTTGCGGTTTTACACGCAACGGCGAATGTTGTCGGACATTGCGTCACCCTCGTCACGTTTAATGACGTAACTGATGAGGAAATCGAAGATTATGTGAAAACCGGCGAGCCGATGGATAAAGCCGGAGCGTACGGGGCGCAGGGGATGGGGCAATTCTTGGTGAAAGAACTTGATGGTCCGTTCGACAACGTCGTCGGCTTACCGTTGTTATTGACGCGCGAGCTTCTGGTTCAAATTGGGTTAGATTTAAGCTCCGATTGACCAACGTCAAACGTCAATTAGAGCCTATGACGGCACTAATGCTGATGTTTTTTGTTGGATTCCAGGGCGCAAAAGCCCAACCAACCCAAGTTCTTCCTCAGGGGTTGATTGAATGGCAGGATCCTCAGATAGTTGGCGTGAACAAATTGCCTGCTCGAGCGGAAGCGATTCCATATGGCGATGTAGTGGGAGCATTGGAAGCCGATCGAGATAAGTCGCCGTTCTATAAGTCGCTCAATGGTGACTGGAAGTTCTGGTGGTGTGGTCGACCGGCGGATCGTCCGCAAGACTTCTACAAAACCGATTTTGATGACACGAAGTGGAAGACAATTCCGGTGCCATCAGCGCAAGAGATGTACGGCTATGGCAATGCGCACTACACCAATGTGCGTTTCCCTTTCCCTACCAATCCTCCGTTTGTTGATGACAATTACAATCCGATTGGGTCATACCGAACCACGTTTTCAATGCCAAAAGACTGGGAATCACGACGGACAATTATTCGATTCGACGGCGTCTATTCCGGCTTTTATGTATGGGTTAATGGGCAGAAAGTTGGATATAGCGAAGATAGCAAAGGACCTGCAGAGTTTGACATCAGCAAGTTTGCGAAGCCTGGCGTGAATCAACTTGCGGTTGAGGTTTACCGATGGACCGACGGTTCTTACCTTGAGGACCAAGACATGATTCGGTGGAGCGGCATCTTCCGAGATGTTGCGTTGATGAGCACTCCAAAGAGTCATGTACGAGACTTTACGATAAGTGGAGAGCCGGAAGGAATTAGTTCTGATGGGACCGCGAGCAACAGGGCTCTCGTTTCGGTTAAGCCTGATTTGCTTTTTTCGAATTATGCGGAAGCAAACTTAAGCGTAAAAGTCTTCGACGCACAAGGGCAGGAAGTTACGAAAGGGCAGATTGACCTAAGCGGAGGGAAACCTGGCTCAGATACTTCGTACTTTCCTATCCTCAAATTGGCATTTCCTTCCGCTCAACTATGGTCTGCCGAACATCCTTACCTTTACACCGCAGTTCTCGAGTTCAGAGACAAGTCTCATAGGTCTTCGCATATTGTGTCTACGAAAATTGGAATTCGAAAGATCGAATGGCAAGACGGAGTCTTTAAGATCAACGACAAGGCGGTTAAGTTACTCGGAGCAAATCGCCACGAAGCAGACCCTGATCGAGGCTGCGCAATTACCCGTGAGCGAATGGTTCAGGACATCATGCTTTTCAAGCAGTTCAACCTCAATACGGTTCGTTGTAGTCACTACATGAACGATCCTTACTGGTATGAACTTTGTGACAAATACGGCCTTTACGTTGTTGACGAAGCAAACATTGAAAGTCATGGCATGGGTTACAACCTCGACCGAACTTTGGGTAATCAGCCTATCTGGCAAAAAGCCCACCTTGATCGAACCGAAAGAATGGTTGCCGCCCACAAGAACCATTCAAGCGTAATCATGTGGTCGCTCGGCAATGAAGCCGGCGGTGGAGTCAACTTTGACGCAACTGCAAAGTTAGTTCACAACATGGACAATTCTCGTCCTGTTCACTACGAGCGATATAACGAAGTCACTGACGTGGATTCAGTGATGTACCCCGGTGTCGATTACCTCAAGAGCGCAGGACAGTCCAAAAGTAAAAAGCCATTCTTCGTGTGCGAATACGCCCATGCAATGGGAAATGCCATTGGCAACCTAAAAGAGTATGTTGAGCAGTACGATGCTTACCCACGATTGATGGGTGGCTGCATTTGGGATTGGGTTGATCAATCAATTCACAATATCGGACCAGATGGCAAAGTGTTCTATGCCTACGGTGGAGATTGGGACGATTTTCCGAACGACGGTCCCTTCTGCAGCAATGGAATTGTCTTGCCCGATAGGCAAATTACACCCAAGCTCTGGGAAGTCAAAAAGATCTACCAACGAGTAGCAATGACTTCGGATTCGACCTCAGGAAAACTAAAAGTCCAAAACAAGTACTCATTCACCAATCTCAATGAATACAACTGGACCTGGACGGTTAGTGAAGACGGAAAGCAAATTTCGGGTGGCACGATTGAGTCCCCAAATATCGAGTCCGGTGAGGCCAAAGAAGTCGAAATCCCCATCGGCATGATCATTAAGAAGCCAGGTCGCGAGTACTTCCTAAGAGTCGCACTACACACCAAGAAGGATCACATTTGGGCGAAGTCTGGGCATGAAGTTGCCTGGGAGCAACTGCCAATCAGCAATCCGCTAATGGCAAACGTTGTCCGTTTGGATACAGTGCCGAACCTGTCCATCGCAGATAGCGACCAACGAATTGACCTTAAAGGGAAAGGCGTTGATCTCGTGTTTGACAAGACAACTGGCCTGTTGTCCAGCTATAAGATTGACGGAAAGGAAACAATTGCTCGCGGTCCATGGATGAACACCTTCCGTGCCTTCACCGATAACGACACATGGTTCCAGAAGTCCTATTGGGACTCCGGAATGGGATCAATGGCGCACCGCCAAATTGACACGACAGTTGAGAAATTGAGCGGCAGTGCGGCTCGAATCACGGTAAACATGGACTGCCGCGGATTCAAGGGTCGCGGGTTCTTCCACAAGGCAATCTATACCGTACTGGGTGATGGCTCAGTTACGGTTGATAATGAGTTCACCCCGGTCGGCGATCTTCCTCAACTGCCAAAGATTGGCCTAGAAATTCGTCTTGGAAGACAATTTGATACCTTGACCTGGCTTGGTCGCGGTCCGATGGAAAGCTACCCAGATCGAAAACAAGCAATGGATGTTGGACTCTATTCCGGGTTGGTTCAGGATCAGTATCAACAATATGTTCGCCCTCAAGAGAATGGAAACAAAGAGGATGTTCGATGGGCAGCTTTGACTGACAGGCAAGGCAACGGGGTCGTCTTTCAGGCTTCCGGGCACTTAGCCGTGACTGCTAGCCACTTCGATGCTCGGGACGTGGATAACTCTCGGCACGAGAACGGCGAGCCAAGAAAGAACATTCCATTCTTTGATCGCAATGAGACGATTGTCTGTCTTGATGCTCAACAGATGGGGCTTGGTGGCGCAAGTTGTGGCCCCGGACCGCTTCAACAGTACTTGTGTAAACCTGGCGCCAGATCCTGGCGCGTGGCGATGAAACCGGTTCGAAAGGGTGATTTTTCTGAAGCAAGGACGACCATTCCGGTTGCACCGATGCCTTCAGTGACTCGAAATGAGGAGGGAAGCATCAACGTTGGTGAAATTGATCCGCGAGGACGAGTAGTCAAACAGATGGGATCAGTAACCGAGGCAGTTGGTCCAACCTTTGACTTTGCCAAAGGCGGAACTTTGACAATTCAGCAAGTGATCTCAGGTTGGATATCGAGTCCAAGCGTGACAAAGAACTATCCGCTGGTCATACCTGTATTTCGGGTTCCCCAAGCTGATCTAAAAATCGTGAGGTTTGACAGTGAAGAGCCAGGTGAAGGCTATGCCATTCACGCCGTTGACGGAGACCCGGACACCATGTGGCACACGGCTTATTCCGCCTCCATGCCGAAGCATCCCCACTTTTTGCTAATCGACTTGGGTCAAGAAGTAGATCTCAGTGGCCTTGACTACTTAGGGCGGCAGGATCAAGGGAACGGTCGGGTCGACAAATATGAAATCCGAGCTGGCCTGACCCAAGATAAGCTCGCATTGGTGCATAGCGGATCGTTCCTGGACAATTCAAGCCTGCAGCGAGCAATGTTTAAAGCACCAGTCAAGGCTCGATTTGTCGAGTTTCGGGCAGTGAAAGAAATGCGAGGCAACGAATGGGCAAGTGTAGCTGAGCTAAACTTTCTTACAATGATAAAGGTGAAGCCAATTGGTTAGTTCGATGGTGGTTTTGATGGCGGCTCAGTACTCGATTATTCCGGCTCCGGCAATTTTGATTCAACAAGCGGGTTCCTTCTCGTTCAATGAAAGCACGGTTCTCGTTGCTGACAAGAGCCTAAAGAAAGTCGCGGACATGGCGAAGTCGTACTTCCACCTAGTTGACGGCACATCGTCAAAAAACGCTGTGGTTCTGTCGATCGATAAGAGCTTGAAAGTTGGCAATGAAGGGTACCGATTGATGATTGATGCTGATTCAGTGGAGATTCAAGGCAAATCGGCTGCCGGCGTTTTCTACGGACTTCAAAGTTTGCGCCAACTCATGCCAACCGAAGGTTGGAAGGGAGCCAAAACCTTCAATGTTCCTGCGGTCATCATCGAGGACACTCCACGGTTTGCCTGGCGAGGAGCGATGCTCGATGTCGGTCGCAACTTCATGCCGAAAGAGTCGATCAAGAAATTTATCGATACACTTGCCTTGCACAAGATGAACTCGTTTCATTGGCACCTGACTGAAGACCAAGGTTGGCGGATAGAGATCAAGAAGTATCCGAAGTTGACCTCTGTTGGCTCCAAGCGGGCAAAAACCATGCTGAAGTACAGTCCGGCAACTTACGACGAAACCCCCTACGGTGGCTTTTACACTCAGGAAGACGCGAAGGAAATTGTCAAATACGCCGCCGATAGGTTTGTGAACGTTGTGCCGGAAATTGAAATGCCGGGGCACTCCCAAGCCGCAATTGCCGCCTATCCCGAGCTTGGAAATCTAGACACTAAGCTAGACGTTGCCTTCAACTGGGGCGTAAATAAGCATGTCTTTAATCCCGAAGTAAAGACTATTCGATTCCTCCAAGATGTACTCGACGAAATCATGGCGATTTTCCCTTCGAAGTTCATTCACATTGGTGGTGATGAATGTCCAAAGGATGAATGGAAAGCTAGTCCTCGCGTCCAAGCTTTGATCAAAGAGCGCGGATTGAAGGATGAACATGAGATGCAAAGTTGGTTCGTGAAGCAGATGGACCAATACTTGGCGGCAAAAGGACGGCGACTCATCGGATGGGACGAGATTCTTGAAGGCGGCTTGGCACCCGGGGCAACCGTAATGGCGTGGCGTGGCGAAGAGCACGGAATTGAAGCCGCAAACGCTGGGCACGATGTTGTAATGGCTTCGACCAGCGCTTTATACTTTGACTTCTATCAAGGAGACCCCAAGACTGAACCCCATGCAATTGGCGGCAACTTGCCGTTGCGGAAAGTCTATGACTTCGACATCGTGCCGACTGCAATCAAAGCGGATAAGCAGCACCATATCATTGGAGGTCAATTTCAGATTTGGACTGAGTACATCCGGACCCCGGAGTATGCCCAGTACATGGCATTCCCTCGCGCAATGGCGGCCGCTGAGATATTCTGGTCACCAAAGTCCAAGAAGAACTATCGGGACTTCATTGAAAGACTAAAAGTCGGTCTGCCACGCCTAGATGTCAACTATCGGAAGTTGGATGCCGATATGGGATTGCCAACAGCGGAATGGAAAGCGGGTCAAGTCGCCAATGACTACAAGGATCGAAAGTGGGATATTTCCTCCGCAGTTTCAGGCGACGGAAAATACTCCATCAAGTTTCAATACACGTCCGGAGCTTTTCGGCTCGACGTTGATGGAATTGAAATTCTGGCGAATGGTGTCGTGATCGGCAGTGATTCTCACTATGGCCGAACCGGAGCCGAAAATGTCGATAACGTTTGGAAGGTCACGTTGACCGGGGTTCCGGCGGGCGCGAAAGTCGAAATTTGGGCGAAGGTTCGTGGCGACGGCGGTGGCGACACGAACGGTGATATCTTAGTTACGAAGGGGTAATTGTTAGCTCATATGTGTGAAAGTAAGCTGCGGGAACCTGCTGTTAGCAAAAGACTGTTGAAAGCTTACAGAGGTTAGCAATGACGTTTAGCGGGCAACGACTCATTCTTGGAGTAGCGGTATCGATTACGATTTTTGGATGCGAGTCCTCTTCCGGC
Source organism: Armatimonadota bacterium (assembly GCA_043760685.1). GTDB lineage: Bacteria > Armatimonadota > Fimbriimonadia > Fimbriimonadales > Fimbriimonadaceae > Fimbriimonas. Next base: position 9,770 of record JAYUOQ010000276.1, read on the forward strand.
AGGCGAGAGGCGCAATGGGATGTTGATCTATCTTCAGGCACTTACATTTATGCAGTTAACGGTTGGGTTTGGTGCCGCGAAGCTTCGGGACATTCGAGAAAGTTGGTAGAAGGACAATATCCGACCTTCGCAGGTTCTAATTCTCAAATTGTCTTTTCAAATGGGCATCGGCTTTGGTTGTTAAACCCAAAATCCTTGCTGGTCAAAGAGATAGCTTCTACGGGTGATCGAAATTGTGAAAGTGCGTATTCTACAAAATTGGGAAGACTGTTTTTCGCTCGATACACAGAAAGAGGACTAACAAGACCAAGTGGCTATGAGATATTTTCTTGCCGAATCGATGGCTCCGATCTGAGGCAATGTACCTCTCAGAATTACTGGT
>JAYUOQ010000277.1:0-3818 GCA_043760685.1 Armatimonadota bacterium
GATGACTTTTGGATCGAAGTCAAATGCTTCTGGAGAAATTGATTGAAAGAACTGTTGTCCAGGCTGTTCGAAGAGTTTTGTACCCGTCTTCGTAAAGAAAGCAATGTTGGAATTAACGACTTCTACAATATGATTTGGACCAACTGCAAGATCTGGATCAGGCGGTTCGAGGCTAGTCGCCGAAATCCCAGGGAACCTTGAGTTGTTTCCTAGGTTGACTCTGCCTTCAGAGAGCGTTCCACCCGTAAGCAGGTTATTTATTTGCCCAAGGGGATAGTTAAACTTTAACTCATGGTCCTTCTCGACAACATTTGGACGAAAAGTTGTGTTGATTTGAGGATTGAATTTTTTTGTGTCTAGGGAAACGCCAATGACCGGTTTTCCGAATCCCAATGACTTGATCTGCCCAAAGGATACTGCCGAAACGGCACTTACCAGAAGTACAGACCCAAGAGTTTTAAGTAATTTGTTCATGATTTGGCTCACTCAATTACCCAAAATTATATCTGGAAACGCTGGGTAATTTGACTGGATTCCGCAAAGACAATTCATTCGCTCGAAAAACCATCGTTCGCCTCACTCATGAATGTAACGAGAGGATATCAGATCCTTTTGTGAAAAAAAAGACCGTGCCAATTTGGCACGGTCCCTTTCTCATGAGTAGAACCTAGTTTACGACTTCAGCCGCGCCAAGAATCGCTTGATCGGTCTTAAAGGTAAACACTGTCGGAGCCGCGCCAGGTCGAGTTGGACTCACTGCTCTAACAATCATCGATACTTGCTTGGTACTGCTTACATACAAAGCAAACTGTGCAGGTGTGAGTTCAAGAACTTTCGAAGCACCAGTTGGCGACAAGCCAAAGGTGGTTACTTGCTCGTAAACTCCCTTCTGAACATTGAGCAAAGATACAAGGGCTGAAGAACCAGTCGGTCCCGATGCCGTAACGAATGCTCGCAGAGTATCAACACCCCCACTGAACGGAAGCGTATAAACGCTATTGAATCCAGCAACTTGTCCCAAACCGCTAACGGCTTTCGATTGGATGTTCAAGGTAACAGCATCTTGACTAAACAGGCTGTTCTTGTTGCCAGACAGCAAGGTTCCAGCTACAGTAGTAACACCGGATGGCATTACTTGAATGAGTTCAGCATCAGGCAAACTGACCTTAAAGTTCTTCATGTAGGTTTGCCATTGGCCGTTACTTCCAGCTCCCATTCCGACAGCCCAGAATGTACTTGAATCGTTTGGATCCAGTTCTACGTCGAAGTAGTCACCCCAACGAGTTGAGAAGCCATTGTATGTTCCTGAATTGGAATTCTCCAAAACAATTGGAGCACCCATTGTTCCCGGTGGATCACTTGGTCTTCGACCTGTACCCATTACCTTTCCAGGAGTGGTTGTACCGATCATTGAGAATGTCATGGCGATGCCAAACTTCTTGTCAATGTTAATGGCAGGGAATGAGTAGCCATGTCCAGCTGGTGGATTAACTTGACCAGATTGGAAGAGAGTAGGAGTACCTGAAACAGGCCATCCATTAGTCTTGATGTCGTACCAACGTGCTGCTGGTCGCAAATCTGAGTTTGAAACTGCTACGTGATGGCTGGTAACGATTCGACCGTTGTACGATGAAGCAACTAGCAATCTTGGGTCGTTCGTTTGAACGACAACGTTGCCAGGACCGACAAGGAAACCTTGATCGTATTCCCACTGAGGAACAGGCACTGAAGCTTGCGTTGTGGTTATTGCTGTTCCAGATTTTGAAAGGGCAGTGAGCAGAATTGAATTCTGTGATTCAGCTTCAATCGCATAAACTGCCGGATTCGTTCCGTCAAGCGTCTTCGTGAATTGAGTCGTACCATTGTTAGGCATTGAGAACGAAGTTGGTGTTGCAGTTCCACCGTAAAGGGTTGCCTTGTTGAATGCTACGAGTTGAACACCGTTGCGTCCAGTGCTTCCGTCCATTGGAAACATGTTTCCAGCCATACAAATGAGGTCCTTATTATAGCCAAAACCAGGGTAGTCCAACCAATAGGTGTTTGATCCAACAGTTTGGAGGTTACTTACCTTGAACTGCTTCCAGGTCCCTGTAGGGTCAGAGGTGTTCGAAACACCGATGAGGAAGTCGGAGATTCCACCAGATGTTGCAAACTTAAGGCTCAAAATGATGACAACCCATCGCTTCGCAACTTGATCGTAAATAACTTTAGGATCAGACTCAAAAGGCTCAGGTGAAACGGAACTGAACCACTGGTCAAGTGGTTGTTCAAAAAGCTTCGTTCCTGTTTTAGTGAAAAAAGCAATCGAAGAATTAACAACTTCGACAATGTGATTGGGACCAACACCGAGGTCTGGATCTGGTGGCTCAGCACCAGTAGCACCCATTCCCTTAAACAACGGACTTGTCAAGGAGACTCGGGTACCCGAAAGAGTGCCACCCGCAATAAGGTTGCTGGGTTGACCAAGTGGGCGACGGCGATCTAGCTCATGCTCTCGCTCCATCTGCGTGGCCCGAAAAGTTGTGTTAATTTGGGGTTGGAAGGATTTCATGTCAACGGTCTTGCCGACATAGGATTTTCCAACACCCATTGGAATGATCTGACCGAAGGAAACTGCCGATACAGCAGCCACCAAAAGTACAGCCCCAAGGGTTTTCAGTGATTTATTCATGATTCAGCTCGCGCTAATACCTGAATTATAACAGAATCCATGGAGAAATATACTAAGTTTGAACCTTGGTCGAACTTTGTCCTGGTATTTCGACTTGTATAATAATCTCATGCTTCGTCGAGTACGCGAAATTTGCTTTGTTTCATTGGCCATTTCACTTTTTTCCTGTGGAGGATCTGGCCCCTCGGTACCTCCGGGCCCGGCAATACGTGGACAAGTCGTAGCAAGGGGTTTGGCTGCTCCAATGCTCTATGTAGCAGCTCCTGGTGACGCAACGAAGGCTTACGTTATGGAACGGTCGGGCAAGGTCAAATTGCTAGTGAACGACGCTCTGCAGCCTACCGATGTACTCGACATTACGGGCACAGTTGTGACCGCCGGAGAATGCGGACTGTTGGGTATTGCATTCGATCCAAACTACGCAGCTAATAAGCACGTTTTTCTCCATTACAATGCCGGAAGTCCTATTGAGACTCGAATTGTCCGCTACACGATGAATCCTGGCGGCACTTCGCTAGGAAGTCCGTTCCCGATCTTCTCTTTCCAGCAAACTTCGGAAACAAACCACAAGGGAGGCGCTATTAATTTTGGAGTTGGTGGATACCTGTTTATGATGACCGGCGACGGCGGTGGTGGCAACGATCCAAACAACTATGCCCAAACTCCTAATTCGTTCTTCGGCAAGATTCTACGAATCGACGTTAATGTCGATGATTTCCCGAGTGATTCTAATCAGAATTACGGAATTCCATCATCAAATCCATGGGTCGGTGTCAGCGGAGTGAATCCTGAGATTTGGGGCTTCGGAATGAGGAATCCATTCCGGTGGTCAATTGATCCAGTTACCGGAGGATTGCTTATTGCAGATGTTGGACAAGACGCATATGAGGAATTGAATTATGAACCTGCATCAACTGGAATGAGGAACTACGGTTGGAATATGAGAGAAGCTCTCCATGCTTCTGGCAACTCCGGTCCCGCATTTTTTACCCCGCTAACGAACCCAATTCTTGAATACAGCCATGGATTTGGAGAGACAATCATTGGGGGATTTATCTATAGAGGAACGGCACTTGACACTTCATTTCAAGGCAAGTATTTCTTTGCTGACTACATTAGCGCAAAGATCGCTTCGATTCCATTTTCT
>JAYUOQ010000278.1:0-3816 GCA_043760685.1 Armatimonadota bacterium
TCCATCTATCTCAAAGAGCGAGAGAACTTTCGACAGGCCCTAAGAATTGCTTTAGAATTCGATCCTGACAAAGCGGCCTTTCTCTTCCAAAAGACCTGGACTTTCGAGCTACCAGTCGGGCAAGTTTCAGAGCTTGACGATATCTCAAATCGACTTGAACTTGCTCATGGATCGAACCATCTGGTCCTGGGACATATCTTCATCTGTAGAACATGGTGTCGTTCAGGCGAAGGCAAGCTAGACGACGCGGCAATACTGGCCCACGAGTCAAGCCGGCACTTCGATATAGCAGGCAATGATGCTTTTTCGTGCTACGCCCTTGCATGCGCTTACGAACACGAGCGATACAGGCTGAGTTGGGACGAAGTTAAGCGAAATTATGATGAATTGTTCCCCTTAGTGACCAAATCCGCTCCTAATTTTTTGCCGACTCTGAGGGTTTGGCGAGGGACAATCCTCAGCATCCGGAGGGAATGGTCCGCGGCCGCTGAGGACCTTGAAATCGGATATCAGACCAGCAAAGAACGAGGCGCAGTTGGAAACCAGATTTATGCCGGGGTGCCTCTGTTAACGATCGATTTTGCCAATCAACAATTTGACAAAATGCATGATCGACTATCCGAGATGCGCAAAGTATTCGAATTTTACGAAAACCGACAGAGCCAATCTGTTTTCCTTCGAGCGGAGGCTAGGGTCGCGCTTGTCGAAGGTGAAGTTATTCGAGCCGAGGAATTCTCTCGTCGAGGACTTGCTGTCTGTGAAATTACCGGCAACCACCTTCATGCCGTGGAAATAAAGGTTTCTTTAGCCAGATCTCTTATTGCTCAGAATCGCCTGGCAGAAGCTGAAACTACCGTTCGGGAAATGGCACCGGCAGTCTCTTATAAATTGGTTCGCATCGCGGTTGTGGCTGTAGCCTGCAAGGCTGAACTTCGGTGGAAACAAGAGTTGTTCGATGAAGCCAAAGACTTACTGGCTAATGCATTGGCATTTCGAGATTCCAATAAAATTGACATCCACATTATGGAATCTGCCTACTTGGATGAGCTCATCAAAAAAATGGACCTCCCCTCATGGGAAAGGTCCATCTCGACGGATCATATTTCGGCAATACTCTGCGAGTAGTTACGGAGTGACCGGAGTAAGGATGAATCCAACCGAGTCGCCGTTGTAGGTACCCTTGCCACAGATTCGTCCCTTATTGTCCACTCCATATGCAACGTCGGCATTGAATCCGGCAGTTGGTACGATTCGGGGATTCAAAGCAACTTGACCATCCTCATTGCTCCAGGCGAAGGCGTTGCTTCCGCCTCCCGCTGGCTCATATGCTCCTACTGCGATATTGCCATCGTTGATCGCAGTGACACTTGCATAAGTTCCTCCAAAGGCTGACATTTGTTCATATTGTCCATTTCTGAAGACAATGAAAGGGAATGTCAATCCATTTTCTGTTCGACTTCCTCCATATGCGCCCAGGTTATTGATCGCTCTAATTGAAATTCCGGCATATCCTGTAAGAATCTTCTGGCCCGTAGTCTGACCCGGCGCAAATAGGTAGTGCTCTTTCACGTTGCCCGATTGGCTATATCCAGCAACATATCCAGATTGACTCGATGCCCACAATCCGACGCTCGTAGCCCCAGCAATTGTGATCGGAGTGAACACCCCGTTGGATTCACGGAAACTACTTCGAACATTATTGGAGTCGTAAACCGCGACGTAGGCAACTCCGTTCACGTCTCTTCCGACATTTGAACCGCCCACATAGTTACCCGCTGGACTAAGGTCGTGAAAGCCCGTGCCATAGGTCGAATAGGGATGATCTGCGCCATTCTTACTATATTGTCCTTCGATAGTGCCGGTGCCAGAAACAGAGCGACTCCTACAGTCTTCAGTCACAGGCGTTGCGTCGGTGCGGACACCTTCCTTATAGCTGAATGCAATATTTGTCGTGCCGTCAAAATAGTCTCCGCCAATCATTCCGCTAGGAGTCATTGTTTGAAAGCCAAAATCTGAACATCCAGCTGGCCCCTGAACAATCTGCACCGTGTACGAAGCGGCAAGCCTCGTGGCAATACCATTCGTGCTGGCTCCTGAGCCACCGCAGCCGGTAAGGGTTGTTGCTACGGCGGTGACGAGGAGTGACGAGGTGATGATCGAGTTTCTGAATCTTGGGTTCATGTAGTTCAGTTTCAGGGTTCAGCGTGACAAGCCAAAGGACTTAGCGTTACAAAAGCGTTACAAATTCGCCAATTGCAGTTCATGCTAAAATCTGGACTTGGATACGCCTTCGACACCAAAATCGGACCTCCTACCCTATGTGATACCAATGGGGCTTTTTCTCGGCATCACTTATACAGAGGGGCAGTTTCCGGCAAATTACGTTGCTATTTATTTCGCCAAAATGATCTTGGTTCTTGCCGCACTTATCTGGGCGAAGCCAACGTGGAAAGACATCAAGTTCGATGCGAAGCAGATTCCTTTGGCGGTTATTGGTGGGTTGGTTCTCTTTGCTGTATGGGTCGCCATCGAGAAATATCTGAAGTACCCGCACATGGGCGACCGAACGGCTTACAATCCGTTTGAACAGATTCGGGACGCTGGTCTGCGAACCGCTTTTATTGCCGTTCGCTTCTTTGGGCTAGCATTATTGGTTCCATTTATGGAGGAATTATTTTGGCGGTCGTTTGGATTGCGATATGCATCACAAACGGATTTCAAGTCCTTGAATATTGGCTCGTTCACGATGACTGGTGCCGCTCTGTGCTGCGGAGTCTTTGCGCTATCCCATCCAGAATGGCTTCCTGCACTTGTTTTTGCCGCCGCGATGACGGCATTGGTTTGGAAAACCAAAAGCGTTTTCGCTTGCTTTGTTGCTCATGCGGTTACAAACTTAGCTCTCGGAATATATGTTTTAACCCAAGGAGCTTGGTCGCTCTGGTAACAAAGAAAGTCGAACAAAACTGCAGTCGTTAATCTTGATTTAATATCACCACAGGAAAATGTGCCATTGAAAGCACGTCCTCTGTGGTTAATCCTCTTATTGCTGGCGGTCGGTTACTCAGGTTTCTATTTGTGCCGCTCAAGTTTTAGCGTTGCCAAGCCTCTACTATTAGAAGCATTTCCGAGCCTGGACAAGGCCAAGCTTGGGTTCATTGCTTCAGTTGGCACCTTCCTCTATGCGTTGGGCAAACTTTTCCATGGTCCCCTTGCTGATAAAGTCGGTGGCAAACCGCTGTTTCTCTACGGAATGCTAGGAGCAATCCTGCTTTCGATGATGTTTGGGTTAGGTGGACCTCCCTTTTTTCTTCTGGCTTGGGCAGGAAATAGGTTTGTCCAAAGCGCTGGCTGGCCAGGCATGGTCCGAATCGTCAGTCAATGGACGCCGCGACAAATTTATGGCCGCTCAATGGCGTTTGTCAGCTTGAGTTACTTGTTCGGGGACTTTGTGAGTCGTTTACTGCTGGGATATTGGGTCAATCAAAAAGTCGGATGGTCTGGCCTCTTCACCTATTCGGCAATTGGATTGGTTTTCATTTCACTTCCGATCGCGCTCCTCCTACGCGAAAGGCCGGAGACACCTATCGTCCATGATGTGACAAAGTTTACGCCCTCGACTGGACGCTCATCACTCTTCAAGAGACCCGATTTTTGGATGGTATGCATGCTGTCCTTCTGCGTAACTCTGTTACGCGAGACCTTTAATGAGTGGACCCCGACCTATTTGACTGAATTTGCCAAGCTATCAAAGGGTGATGCAGGTCAGGCAAGTAGTATCTTTCCACTTCTTGGTGGTGTCAGCGTCTTACTTATGGG
>JAYUOQ010000279.1:0-3815 GCA_043760685.1 Armatimonadota bacterium
TCAGCCGGAACGCATGGTTTACAGCTTAGCCACCAGCCAGACTTCAGCTTCTTCGTCCATTTTGCCCCTTCGAGGGGGCTACGATCGATGCGAAATCCTGCAAATCCGTAAATGACCGTGTTCATGGCACCAGCTGCTCCCGTGTAGAAGTAAGTCCGCCCAACATTGTGCCGCTCGGAGAACAAATGATTTGGTCCCTTTGTGTACGGTTCCCAGCTCTGCTTCCAGGCTTGGTAAGCCTTTTGGGGTTGTCCGAGGCGAGCATAAATTGTGGCGATAACTGAGTGCCCCATCGCCGGACCATTTTTACTCAGTCCAGGTTCAAATCGTTGGAGCATCGTCAAAGCTTGCCGCTCCGCATCGGGATACTGAAGAGGATAGATGCTCAGTAAGCCAGCGACTTGCTGATAGTCTCGCATTGGGTCATTTTCGTAATTGATAAACGACTTTTCATCCGTGGGCAGGTAGTAGCTTGGCTTTGCTTTCCATCCGCCACCATTGCTAACCCACTCGGCCACGAGATTTGTATACAGGTCATTGTCTCCCGAGAATTTTTCGTTTGGTGAAGTCACGTCCAGGATCTCGAGTCCACGCTGGGTTCTGGTTGATCGTAAATCGTAAAACGTCTGAACTCCGGTCACGACCGGATTTACCTTTTGGCCGGACACTAATCCCATCGCTTCGGCTTGCTTGAGCCCCCAAACGACTCCTCCAGAGACATGATGTTGAAGCTTTGTTTTCGCGATGCATACTTCTTTGCCGCTAACCGATGACTCCCAAGGAAACATCATCGCGCTAGGTTGTCGTTCCCGGTTGTTGTTTGAGCTAAATTCCTGAAAATTCTTCTTCGCTTGTTGAGCCCGATCGAGCCGATATTTAGTCATATTTCGCACAACTTGAGGATCGAGGAATAAGAATGTGGGAAGCATCCAGACGTCCATATCCCAAAACGTATGACCAAAGTAGAGATCATTCGAGACACCGAATGGACCGAATCCGTATTCGGCAACCGGAAGGGTTTTGCGGTTTCCCGCTGAGGTCAAATGTCGCGACATTTCTCGTACTGCCGCCATGTCATCAGGAATTCCGACGAGCTGAATATTTGGCGAAACATCGCTAACTTCAGACTCAGGGATGCCGGTTTTCAGTTCAAATTGAAGTTTTTCTTCTCCGGTAGTTTGGTAAGTTGTGGGCTGCCAATAGTGGTCTTTGCCATCGCTCGTGACTTCGGGGATGGTTCGCTCCGGCGCATACCGGACATCCAAAGTCCGCCAAGAACTAGGGGTCTTCTTGTCATAGATCGACACGCTTTTTTGTTCGGAAGACGAACATCCAGCCAAAACGCATAATCCAATGAGACAAGCTCGTTTATCGACCAAGATCAACGCCCTTGGCGACTGCGGCAACAATTGGATTAATGTCCTTGGTAAGTTCAATGATTCTCGCTCGGTAAGCTTCTGGAACCCGACCGCTCAGTGTCGTCATGGCTTTCACTCTCGATCCACTATGCGGAGAATTGAGTCCAGATCCTGCTAATCTCAACGCCTCTTCCGAACCGACAGTTCCAAGCATCTCAATTCCCATAATCTGTGATCGCTCGTCTGTTCTGCCAACAAGTTGCTTGCCTAAGGCAAGGCCCCTGGGGTACTTCGCGATAAACCTTATAGCCTGAGTTCGGATGACCAAATCATTGCTCAACATGAGAGATTCCATTGTAGAAACAAGTTTTTCATCACCCAAAACACCAAGCGCAATCACTGCGTCCTGAGCCGTTAGTGCATCTCCCGCCAAAACTAGTCCCGATATCGGATCGGTAAATTCTGTGGCTCCAATTGCCATGGCGTACCGAGTGGCAATTCTTCGGGTAACTTCGTTTTGCAAGGCAGAGCCAATGAGGCTCCGTAATTCTTGACTCTTTGTTTGCATCGCGATTTCAAAAAAGGCACGCTTTCCAAATGCAGTTGCCGTCGCTGCCCGTTCACCGAGGACTCGACGCGCATCCGGAATGTTGGCTACAATATTCGCAGCGACACGCTTGGAACGAGTATTGGATTGATTAGCCAATGTATCGCAAAACCGAATGAATGCCGGCAGGCCAATGGCATTCAACTTTCTGCTCGCATCATTGGCGTCTCGTCCAGCTGCCTGAACCTTTTCCCACAATTCATCAATTTCAGCTTCGGGTGCCTTTACGGACCCAGGCTTTGCAATCGGAGCACTATCTCCGCCTTGCATTTCTTCGCCATTGATTGAGACGCTAAAGTCTTTAAACGTTGCCGTTCCGGGAATTGGACCAAGAGCAATGTGGTTGTCTCCACCAAAATCAGCAAAGAGCCCGATTCCAAATCTGCCGTTCACTTGGATTCCAACCCCAACCGGACCTGAGAAACTATCCGACCCTTCGGCATCTAGGTAAATTGCCACCGCTCCTTCCTGAGCTGATGCTGGCTGGCTATCATGGGCGGCAACTACATCATTTCCGGCACGATCGAGGACTAAAGCAAAACTTCGATCCACTGCATAAGCATGACATTCTGACTCTCGAACCATGTAAACATCGTCGCCCGCCAAGTCAACCAATAGCGCCGAACCTTCCGAGGAAGCGAATGCTTGTGCTTGGCGCTGAGCGAAGTACCCATCCTCGCCCGCCAAATCATAAATACTTCCAATACCAAAGCCGGTCGAGCAAGCTTGAGCTTCAGATCCGGCCTCATAGAGGTCATCTCCGGCATTGTCGGTGATTAGCCCAATCCCGCCCGGCATGATTCCGGTAAATCCCTGGGCTCGACTCAAATATCCTTTTTGGGAAATACCATCGGGAATCAATCCGCCCGCACGATACCGGTCGTTACCTGCTGGATTAAACACCCAACCAACACCGCCCATCACACTAGCTCCTTGACCCAAATAGCCAAGTTTCATCGAATCCGTCCCCTTGCCTCCGATCGCCAATCCGATGCCGCACATTCCAAACCCTTGACCGAGGGATCGTGATTCCATTCGGAATGCTTGCTGAACTTGAATAACACCGACTCCGGCAAGTCCGGCCCCAAAGGCAATGTTCTTAGCATTTAAGTCAGGGCGCGACCCTTCGAAGATGGCGACTCCAATACCCAGAATTCCAACCCCGCCTGATGCATCAATAAAATTTGTGGTGGTTTCGTTTCCAAAGTCTATTAATACTCCCGCGTATCCGATGCCAGCTCCATACCTTCCGGTGTATCGGTTTCGCCCGCCAAGGTCAATACAAAGGTTCGAATTCTTCGTCTCATGCAAATCGTCACTGACGCCCGTGACCTCGACATTCACTCCATTTTCGGAGAAAATAGCCTTGCCTCCCCATCCGCTTGATACCGCTAATCTTAGTTTTGGCAAGGAGTCTTGGATCACTCGATCTAATTGTAATGCTGCCTGCCTTATGGAGCCAAGGTTTACTTTTCCCAGTGCACCATACAAATTTTCTTGGGTGAGTTTGGGTTTCGTTGCGAAGTCAAATTGAATTCCTGTTCCAATGGCGCCCCATTGAGGCATTGATTCAATGACCAACCTTTTTTCCTCAGCAGATAACTTCTGCGTCGCATCCTTTATTTGGGAATTTGCCGCCGATATTGCGTGGACCAAATCGGAAACTGGCTCTGCCAACTCGGTCGGAAGCAGTGCAGCATTTTTGATTGCCACTTGGGATATGGCGACGGTGTCCCTGGCAATAGAATCTTTAAAGCAATCAACGAGGATTGCTGCTAACATCTTTTGCGAACTAACGTCCGCTTTGGCGTGAAGCGCCATGACTGATTCGGACCCCGATATTGGAGCGC
>JAYUOQ010000280.1:0-1536 GCA_043760685.1 Armatimonadota bacterium
CGAAAGCTAAATACATTAAGGGTTCGTGATGAAAATCACGAACCCTTTTTTTGTTTGGTGGAGTTTATTACGGACAGTGAGCAATTCAAATTTGAGAATTGCAGGACTGAATCGCCCCGGTTGCGAAGCAACCAGGGCGAAATCACCTAATGAGTTCGCAAGGCTCAGGAAACCTGATTGATCCCTTACTGCCCCTTATTCGTTCTTGCCACAAATTCATCCAGCGACATTGGTCCGAGGTCGCCTTCTTCTCGGCAACGAACACCGACCGTGTTATTCTCGATGTCTTTATCGCCGACTATGAGCATGAAGGGGACTTTTTGTAGTTGAGTCTCGCGAATCTTTTTGCCCAGGGTTTCTCTACGATCGTCGACTTCGACGCGCATTCCGTAGTCGTCCCTTAGTTTCAGAGACAGTTCGGTTGCGTAGTCATTGTGTCGATCGGCAATTGCTAAGATGGCGACCTGCACGGGGGCAAGCCAAAATGGAAAGGCTCCCGCAAATTGCTCAGTCAATAGACCAATCATTCGCTCAAGTGACCCAAATGGCGCACGGTGGATCATCACTGGTCGGTGGGGCTTGCTGTCCTCACCAATGTACTCCAGTTCAAAACGTTCGGGCAAGTTGTAGTCAACTTGAACCGTTCCCATTTGCCAGTCACGGCCAAGGGCATCCTTAATGATCATGTCGAGTTTGGGACCGTAGAATGCGGCGTCGCCAGGCGATACTTCGTATTCCAGACCTTTGTCATCGCATGCTTTGAGGATGGCTTCGGTAGCCAATCGCCAATTTTCTTCATCTCCGATGTATTTGTCGGAGGTTGGATCTTTGGTTCCTACTCGGGCGCGATAGTTCGACAGCCCCAGTTTTTTCAGAACCGCTTGCATGAGGTCAACGACGGAGGTGAATTCCTCGAGAAGTTGATCAGGTCGGACAAACAGGTGGGCGTCGTCTTGAGTGAAGCCTCGGGCACGCAAGATTCCGGTGACTTCGCCGCTTTGCTCGTATCGATATACGGTGCCCATTTCGCAATAGCGAACAGGAAGATCGCGGTACGAGCGCATCTGAGACCGATAGATCTCAATATGGAAAGGACAGTTCATCGGCTTAAGGATGAATGTCTCCTTCTCTTCGTCCTCCATGAACGGGAACATCTTTTCCTTATAGTTAATGATGTGTCCCGATGTCTCCCACAACTTGGCATTGCCAAGGTGCGGAGTCACAACCGGCTGATAGCCCCGGCGCATCTGCTCGTGATTCATGAAGTCAGACAACGTCATGCGAAGCTGGGCGCCTTTTGGTAGCCAGAGGGGAAGTCCGGTGCCTACTCGAGCGCTGAACATGAATAAGCCAAGCTCTCGACCCAAGATTCGGTGGTCTCGCTTTTTGGCTTCTTCGATGTGGGCTAAGTGCTCTTCCAGTTCTTCTTTGGTCTCGAATGCAGTTCCGTAGATGCGGGTTAGCTGCTTGTTTTTGACATCACCTCGCCAATAAGCTCCTGCCAAAGTGGTGAGCTTAAATGCCTTGATTTCCTTA
>JAYUOQ010000281.1:0-10108 GCA_043760685.1 Armatimonadota bacterium
GTCAAGTCGGCTCGATCATGGGAATGAGCCAACCGGATATCCCCTGGTGGAGAGTACTGGGGCACGATGGTTCCTTTTCAATTGCTAAGAAAGACCCAATCTTGGAACGAGAACAACGGGACCTCCTCTTGAAAGAGGAGGTCCCGCTGAAAGAGAATGGGAAGGTAGATATGCGTTTAGCGCTGTGGAACGGAGAATCCTAGTCCGCGGAGGATTGGATTCAACTCACCATCATTCGAACCGATCTGAACATACGTTGCTTCCGACTGGTGATCAATAACATAGAGGGTTGGGTACTTCGTGATTCCAAACATTGCACTAATGGAATCTTTTGAAAGTGAAGCGTCTTCGATTACCGTGAAGTTCAGCGAACCTTTAAACATCTTTCGCCAATTCGTAGTTCGAGCCACACCAATGATGGCGATGTCTTTTGGTCCTTTCTTAGCGATTTCATGCATTTTTTGCAACATTTCGCCGCATGGCGCGTTTTTGTCATCGAAGAACAAAATGATCGAGCTTCGCTTTCCGGCCATGACTTTGCTCAGCATGGTCATCGATTCAACGTTAGAAATTGGATATCGTTGTCCAACTCGCAGCATTCCACGTTCAATAACTTGCTGCTCCATCATTCTCTCTTGACCACTAAAGGCAAACATATTGTCTGTAAGTCTAACGTTCGTTTTGACGTTTTCAAATCGCATCGAAATTCGCTTGTTGTTCTCGCCAACGAAGTCGGCTCCGACCGGCATTGCGGATTCGGGATCAAGAAAAACATTACTAGCACCAACGGTGTAGGCGACGACACTCTTGCCATCCAACCGCTCCATTCTTGCGTTTTCTGGCTGATTTGCTCGAACTTGGTTGGATTCCATCTTGAGCTTGTCTACCAGAGACTTACCATTGACCATGGTAAAGCCTTCAAATCCTGGCAAGTAAGGCAAATCGAACACGCGAACGTCCTTGACTGTGTAAGTTCCCTTTACACGATCAATGGATGTGCGCATAATCCCATCGCATATCTCTGAGTTCAATCGGCTGGAAACGGACAGCTTGGCGTCCTTCATCAGGCGAAATTCTCCTCTTGCCAATCCTGACTGACCGAGGGTCTTTTGAGTAAATACTCCAACGACACTTGAGGCTTTGTCAAGCATGACAAGGCTCCTTGCAAGCACAGCGCTTGCCTGATCTCTTTGCATCGCGGTTGCCGCGACAAATATTCCTATTGTTACCATTGCTCTTTAATTCCCTTTACGAGAACCTCTTTATTTACCACCGACAGGTTATATTTCGTAACACGGACGATGTCAAAACTCTCTGGTTGCAAATCATGTGCCAGTTCATAATTTTCACGAATTTTATAGTCAATTCATCCTCAAATTGAAACATAAATGGCAGACCTGGCGTTAGCACTCTCTGGGGTACACTGCTAAAATCTGCCTTGAAGGATTCTCTGTTTCAAGAGACGTTCTTAGAGGCGACCCCAATTTTCTGTAAAGAGATAACTATGAAGATCAAACCACTTCACGATCGAATCGTCGTGAAAGCCGCCGAAAAAGAGCAGACGACTGCTGGTGGCATCATCCTTCCTGACACAGCTCAGGAAAAGCCTCAACGAGGCGAAGTGTTGGCAGTTGGACCCGGTAAAACGCTTGACAGCGGAACCGTGGCTCCAATCGATGTAAATGTGGGCGACCACGTTTATTACGGAAAGTACAGCGGTACCGAAGTTAAAGTTGATGGCGACGATTTCATCATTCTTCGCGCTGAAGATATCCTTGCAGTGGTGGAGAAATAAGCCATGGCAGCTAAGGAAATTCAATATACAGATGCCGCTCGTAAGTTGCTCGAGGCAGGCGTCGACAAGCTTGCCAATGCGGTCAAAGTAACCCTTGGACCACGCGGACGAAACGTTGTTCTCGAACGAAAGTTTGGGTCACCAACCGTCATTAACGACGGTGTCACCATTGCAAAGGAAATCGAGCTTGAGAACCGATTCGAGAATATGGGCGCCCAGCTCATTCGAGAAGTCAGTAGCAAGACAAACGATACTGCCGGAGACGGAACAACTACCGCAACCGTTCTTGCTCAAGCAATCTTTAAGGAAGGCATCCGAAACGTTGCGGCGGGTAGCAATTCCATGCTTATCAAGCAAGGGATCGATAAGGCGGTAGACGCCGTGGTTGCCGAATTGAAGAAAGCAAGCACTCCAATTAAGTCGAAAGGCGAAGTTGTTCAAGTTGCAACGATCTCTGCAAATGATGCTAAGCTCGGAAAATTGGTAGGCGAACTGATCCACAAGGTCGGCAAAGATGGCGTTGTAACTATCGAAGAATCCAAATCGATTGACACGGTAACCGAACAGGTTGACGGTCTACAATTCGACAAGGGATTCATGTCACCTTACTTCGTAACCGATGCCACTCGAATGGAAGTCGCTTACGACGAGCCGATGATCTTGTTCCATGAGAAGAAGATTTCAAGCGTTCAGGATCTCGTTCCTCTGCTCGAAAAGGTTCTTCGACTTGGCAAGCCGTTTGTTATTATTTCCGAAGATCTCGAAAACGAAGCATTGGCAACCTTGGTACTTAACCGAATTCGTGGTTCCCTTCCCGTTGTTGCGGTCAAAGCTCCTGGCTTTGGCGATCGACGAAAGGCAATGATGGAAGACATGGCGATCCTTACCGGTGGTCAGTTTGTTAGCGAGGACCTCGGCATCAAGCTTGAGAATGTCACACCAGACATGCTCGGCTCGTGTGCTCGAATCGTCATTACCAAAGAAACCACGACTATTGTGGACGGTAAAGGCAAGAAGGCTTCCATCGAAGGTCGATTGAAGCAAATCAAGGCTCAAATCGAATCGACAGACAGCAATTACGACAAGGAAAAGCTTCAAGAGCGACAAGCCAAATTGAGTGGCGGCGTAGCCGTTGTGAAAGTTGGAGCCGCAACTGAGACAGCCCTTAAAGAGAAGAAAGCTCGTATCGAAGACGCGCTTGCTGCTACTCGAGCCGCCCTTGAAGAAGGAATTGTTGCTGGTGGCGGAACCGCACTCATCAACGCTTCTAAGGCTCTCGATAAGCTCAAGCTAGAAGGCGATGCCGCAATTGGCGTTAACATCATCCGTAAAGCGATCGAAGCTCCGCTTAGAACCATCGCTCATAACTCGGGAATGGAAGGCAGCGTCGTGGTTGACACGGTCAAACGAGAAGGTAAAGGCTTTAACGCTGCTACCCTCGAGTTTGGCGATTTGATTAAGCAAGGCGTTGTTGACCCAACGAAGGTTGTTCGACAGGCTCTCGAAAATGCAGCTTCAATCTCCGGATTGTTGCTCACCACCGAAGCATTGGTTGCTGAATTGCCAGAAGAAGAAGATCAAGGTCACGGTCACGATCATCATCACCACCACTAAGAACTTTTTTGTTCTTGAAGAAAAAACCTCTGACGATTCGTCAGGGGCTTTTTTCTTTGACAGCCCGGGCGTGCTCGCTGGGGCTTACTCGGTTCACATTTTATTCAGATTATTCGAGACGCCCAAAAAATAGACGCAGAGCGTCGTCTATAACTTATCCTATGGCAAAGCCATAGGATGGCGCAGTGAATTTCCTGCCGCCTGCAGGGTCGCGCTAACCCCAAACATATTTCTCGCCGTAGGAAATCCCATGTTCCGCCATGAGCTTTCGGAACTCATCTTGAAATGATATCTCCGAATGATGGGCTCGCTGATCCGCGATGTATTCCATCACGACATTCCGGGATGAGTAAGAAACGCCAAATGTGCCGTATCCGCGTTGCCAGGCAAAAAAAGGCGCCCCGGTGTTCAAGCGGGGCGGTGATTGTAGGAGAACTAATTCAAAAGAGAATTTCGTCCACTTACATAGAAGTTCAAATTGTGAAATGGTTTCATTGTTTGGTTGAGAAATGCATCATGTCCTAAGTTTGTAGTAGCCTCGGGAATTTCTTGCCCAATTTCCTTGTATAACGACGGGTATGAACCTCTCGCGCTTTCTGGTAATTTCATCGCTCCTGGCATTGGCTTCCCTTTCCGTCGCCCAGACCTTGAACATCGGAGATAAAGCTCCCGATCTCAGCGTCACCGATTGGGTCAAAGGTAGCAAATAGACCCTGGGCAATGGCAATGTCACAGTCGTGGAGTTTTGGTCGACCTGGTGTGGTCCTTGCATTGTGGAGATCCGGAGACAAAGTAAAGGCACTTGAAACTCAAAAGATGGCAGTCTCACTGGCCGGTGCGGACAAGAATATTCCAGCCGAGACGGTTCAAGAAATGAAGGACCGCCTGAAGCAGTTCGGCGGCTAGTCGTTTGAACTTTTCTCGCCCTGTTCGACTTGGACAGGGCGAGACGGTTGATTGACAGCAGTGCCACAACTTCGAAATACCGTAAGGAACATCGAAATGAGTGCAATTGCAATCCAAATGCCGTAAGGTCCCATTCGACCCAATCCAAATATTGTTCGTTTTGCCGAATGGACTACAGCGGCGGGTCTAAATTCAATGTTTTGCTTTGCGCAGTCCGGGCACCTCGGACCTGCAGGACCGATCTGGACACATTTTGTACAAATTGGCTTCAAACACCTTCCGCACTTTAGGTTCGTTTGTTCTTTCGGATGCCGGTAACAAAATAAGTCATCTTCACTTGAAGACCTAGCTTGGTGCTTTTCATAGTCAACAAAATCGAGACCGCAACGCCCACAAAACTGGACGTCATCCTCATTTTGTCGACCACATCTAGGACACGATTTCATTGATTCGTTTAGTATAACTCCGGTACCCTAGTTCCTGTGAGTGACCTCCTTCAAATTGGCAGCCCAAACGAGCGGCCCATGCCTCCTAAAGCCGAAGACCTTAACCTTCAGTTTAGCGAGCAGGCGATTTCTGAACTTGAAGCACTCAAAACTCACTATCCTAATTGGAAAGCCTGTATTCTGCCTGCACTTTGGATTGCCCAGCGAGAATACAACGGCTTTCTCAGCAATGAAGCAATTTCCGAAGTCGCACTTCGACTCAAACGAAGCGCGGCCGAAGTACAAGGCGTCGCCACGTTTTATTCGATGTACAATACCCAGCACCAACCAGGTCGGCACAAGATTGAGGTTTGTACTTGTCTTTCTTGCCACTTCAATGGTGCGTTTCGAGTTCGAGACTATATCTCTGAGAAGTTAGGAATAAAAAATCGGGAGACAACTGCCGACGGCATGTTTATGTTAGAAGAAGTTGAATGTCTCAATGCTTGTGATCGAGCGCCGTTGCTTCAGGTTGGCGATCAATATTATGGTCCAGTGGATGAAAAATCGATAGATGAGCTTATTGAGAAGCTAAGATCAACCAAAGAAAGTACGGTGATCCAAATGGCAGATCAGATTGTCCAATGCCATCTCCAAACTGCCGAGAGAATTGGAACGATTAAGTAGCGGCTTCCAAAGGTAGAATTAACCTAGATGGCCGAGCATAAGCTTCTTCTTAAACACGCCCACGATGCGACCTACAAAACCCTAGAGGGCTATCAATCAAATGGCGGCTACAAGAGCCTTACAAGGGCTCTTAAGATGGAAAAGCAGGCGGTCATTGACGAGATTAAAACTTCCGGGTTACGAGGACGCGGCGGCGCAGGCTTTCCGACTTGGATCAAGTGGAACGGACTTGCCAAAGAAAAGAAATCAACTCACTACGTCATCTGTAACGCGGACGAAGGGGAGCCAGGCACGTTCAAAGATAAGCAATTGATGGAAACTTGTCCGTTTCTTCTGATCGAAGGAATGACCATTGCCGCCTATGCGGTTCAAGGTGATGTCGGTTACATTTACATTCGAGCTGAGTTCCTAGACGCAGCCAAAGCTGTCCGCAACGCCATTGACGAAGCTTACGCAAAAAATTTGCTTGGCAAAAATATTCTTGGCACCGACTTCTCATTTGACTTGCACGTTCACTTAGGTGCAGGATCTTATGAATGCGGAGAAGAATCGGCACTGATGTCGAGTTTGATGGGAGAAAGAGGAATGCCGCGATTAAAGTTCCCTCATGCTCCACTTCCAACCGTAAGTGGTGCTTGGGAGAGCCCGACCTTGCTTAACAACGTTGAGACCTTTGCCTGTGCAGTACCAATAATTGCCGATGGCGGAGAGGCGTACTCGAAGCTCGGTGCCTCAACCAAGAATAGTAGAGGCACCAAGATTTTCTCGGTTAGCGGGCATGTAAACAAGCCTGGTAACTACGAGATTGAATTTGGGACACCCTTAAAGGAACTCCTTGAGTTGGCCGGCGGAATTAGAGGCGGAAAACTGAAGGCAAGCATCCCTGGTGGATCATCGATGCCGGTCATTAAGCCCGAAGAAATCGAACGAGCGATCATCGGCTATGAAGAGTTTCAGGAAGTCAACTCTATGGTTGGGTCCGGGGGATGCATGTTCTTTAATGAGCATACGGACATCGTTATCCTTTGTTGGCGAACGGCCCAGTTTTATGCCAATGAATCTTGTGGAAAGTGCACTCCATGCCGTGAAGGCACAAGGTGGATGATCCAGATTCTTGATCGAATTGTTGCTGGGAATGGCCAAAAAGGTGACCGAGAGCTTCTTGTTGAAGTTGCAAGCCAAATTGAAGGCAGATCATTCTGCGCTCTTGGCGAGGCAGCAGCTTGGCCGGTGAAAGGATTTATTCGACAGTTCCCAGAAGAATTTGACTACTGGATTGAGCACGGTAAGAGCCCGATCACCAGCAAAGAATCCTTAGTTATGGTTCCCTAGATGGAGCGTATTCCACTTCAAAAAAGGTCGATTGAAGACTTTGAATTGGAACTAGCAAAACTTAACTGTCATGTTTCCTTGCGGACAACCCTGCGTTCATATCCTGGTTGTGTGCACTTGCATGTTAAACACAACGTAGAGAAAAGTGGGACTTTAGAGTTCACGATTCTTCCAACCGGAGAATGTTGGCTCAATGTTCATCGAAACCGGCATAAGCCGTGGATTGACGACGTTCTCGAACAGATCGTATAGACCTTATGCTTACAGAACTCATCGAAGCGGTTTCAAATATCCGAGAAAACTGGAAACGGGCTCTTCTAACCTCTAGTGGCGTCATGGCGGCGACAATTGCAACAATGCTCCTTGCAAGCGTTGCCATCGGTGTCAAGAAGGATTTTACGGATCAAGTGGAAGATTTGGGTGTCAATACCATCATTGTCATCCCTAGCAAAATCGGTAATGGATTTCCGAACATGAACCTTGGCGGAGCCAGCTACCTGAAAGAAGAAGATGCTATTGCCATTCGCAAACTTCCCGGCGTCATGCGCGTTGGATGTTGGACATTCGTTGGTGGCGGGGCCAACTACAAAGACAAACAAGCGTTCAGCTTCTTAGTAGCGACGACGCCTGAGTGGTTCCTTATCAAGCACTTTGATCTTGCTGCCGGTCGACTCATTCAAGATTCCGACGATCAGAAGGATGTTTGTGTCATCGGATCGGTAGCAAAGGAAGATCTATTTGGAAAAGAAAGTGCAGTCGGAAAGAAAATTAAGATTAATGGTCGATTCTATGAGGTTATTGGCGTCACCCATGACCAAGCCCAAGAGTCGAGCATTATGTCTTTTGGCAGCTTCCAAAACCTCATCTATATTCCCTACTCCGGGGTTCATGCCAGAGAGAAAGCAAGCCAAACCGATCGATTGCTTGTTCAACTCGACTCAAATAAAGAACCCGAACAGATGCTTTATCAACTAAGAAAGACATTAGGCTCGAGGCTTGACGAAGATCAATTTGATCTCTTGACTCAAAAAGATCTCCTTAAAGTCGTCTACAAATTCACCGACATCCTTCAGTGGCTGCTCATCGGACTCACCTGCATTGCGTTATTCATAGGAGGCATCGGAATCATGAATGTCATGCTTCTGAGTGTCGGTGAGCGCACAACCGAGATCGGAATTAGAAAAGCAACCGGAGCCAGCCGGAACGCTATTTACAAACTATTCTTGGCCGAGAGCATCATGATCAGCCTGTTTGGTGTGTTTATTGGACTTGGCTTTAGCACTATTGCTTGCAAGCTTATTGATAAGTTCAGTCCAGTTCATCCGATCATCACCGCCTTAACCGTTCTCGGCACGATTACATCAGGAGTGGCGACCGGAATATTCTTTGGCCTATTACCGGCCTCTCGAGCATCAAAACTCGACCCTGTTCGGGCAATCCAAAACTTGGGCTAATTTGGACCATGGCTACTGGGTCAAAATAGAAAGGTGAGGCTTTATCTAATCCGCCACGGACGGACCAACAACAATGTTGAGCAAGTAACTCAAGGTTGGTCTGACACCGATCTCGATGAAATTGGAAAAGCTCAAGCCAAAGCAGTTTCAAACTATTTTGCTCCAATTCCTCTGCAACACATCTTCTCAAGCGACCTCAAGAGAAGTTATGAAACTGCGGTTCCAACTGGAGAACTAAAGTCCATTCAAATTGAAAAAACGGCTCTCCTTCGAGAGAGATCCTTAGGTCAGCTCGAAAATGCACCGATGTCAGAATTGAGAAGAGCTTTTGATGAAGAGATTGCGCGAACAGGAGAAGACCGATGCAAAGTCCGTCCGATGGGAGTTGAAAGCGCGTATGATGTTATGGACCGGGTTTCAAAGTTTGCTACGCTCATTCCTGTAGATCAAGGAGATATTGCGGTGTTCACTCACGGAATGACTCAGGAGTGCCTCTTATGTCACTTAATTGGCGCCCCAGTTGAATCCAGCCGAAGCTTCAACTTCAACAATGCATCCGTCACCGTACTACTTTGGGATTGGAATGTTTGGGTACTCGAAAAGTACAACCAAACAGACCATTTACATTCGGATATATCCTGAATATATTCCTAGTTGCCAAGATAAGGATTAATTTGGGCTAACGGCATCAATTCCATTTTCATGACTTCTTGGGCAATCGTTCGTCCAAGCTTTAGGCCGGCCTGATTGTCAAATTGAAAGTGAATGCCGCCATATATTCGGCTTTGTCCCGCCTCTTCTGCGGCTTGCCAGAAGTTCTTATACGTTCTTGGCTTGACGGCAAATTTAGGATCTCCCTTGTAGCTGAAACCGAAATTATCGCCGAACAAGGATGTTAGAACAGTCGCTCCTGCCGAACTAAACGTACTATGGCCACTTACATAGGTCGGGTGGTTAGGAGTATTTAAGAGCGGTTGCCAATACTTATCGCCCGTTGTTTCCGGAATTCCGTCATTTTCGGCCATTTCAATCGCAGATGATGGTCTCCACATGTTGTATGTGTACTTACACTCCCACGCCGCAATGCTAGCGTCGGCAAGCGCAATGTTGAGCAAAGCATAGGTTCGAGAGGACTCAAGGAGACTCAGCTTCTTTGTAAGAATAACATTCGTGGCAATTTGGTTCCAAGCACCAGGTGGTGTGATTGTGCCTCCACCAAATGCCCAAAACTTGGCGGTCTCTCCCGCATCCGGAGTTCGTTTGGTGCTGTTTTTGCCTCCAAAATCTTTAACCTCATTAAACGCATCGATGTACGTTTTAGAATGAATGTCGATTTTTGGCGGGCGAAACTCGTCGCACTTGCTCAAACAAAACGTTGTAACTTTTCCCCAGTAAGGAGTCGAAGGTTTAACATCTGCGTGGGCTGACTCGCGGTATTGCCCAACCGCATCGCTTACGGGGTTCATGCCGTCTGACAGATAAGTACCGTCAAATCGTCGGGCTTCTAGGATTGCGTTTGCACTCTCTTCTCCGATTCTTAGGCCATCTTTAACTTCCTGAGAATCTCCGAGGTCCTTTAGAGTTTGTTTGACATATAAGGCAAAGCTTGTCCGGCGTGAACCAGCTCTCCTTTGAAGTTTTTATGTCACTTAATGAATCAGCGACCGCCGCGACGCCAGCCAAAGAGAAAAATATTGCCAAGGATTCACTGGCTTTTCTTCGCCGCTCAATTGAGAAGATGAAATCATTGCAGGCGACTGAACGTGTGCTTGCCAGTGTAGAAAAAGCGGTGCTGAATAAAGTCCCGGAGAAATTTAATTTAATTCCACTGTCATCGGCTATTCACCATCTCAATGAAGCGATTCGCCTGAACGATGAAGTTAAAATACGAGAGG
>JAYUOQ010000282.1:0-3809 GCA_043760685.1 Armatimonadota bacterium
TAGGAAGTAGTTTCCAAATTGCTGGGTCCTCTGATCCGCAATACCAAAAGGCGACGGACTTGACACCTAACTTTGTTGCCAGTAAGTACTTCATTCGGAAGGCTTCGACACCGCTAAAGTGAGTATTCCCATCGATTATTTCTCCACTTGTCGGATCAACTTTTGGGTTCTTTGGCTTAAAATCAGCCCAAGCCAATGAAGTTGCAGGCTTCTTGCTCCAATCGTAACCGTAGGAGGCAATCCCAACACCGATCTTACTTGATGGCACTTGAGTCGCGGCAAAGGCTATTACACGCTCTACCCAATCATTTGGAGCAATGGCGCCTTCTGGTCCCGTACTCCAACTGAAATCATATGTCATGACGTTAAAGCGATCTGCGACTGAACCGAGAGCCTTGTAGTCTTGAGCTTTGACGGCATCCCAGCCTCCGATAACTTCTTGTTTTGGATGAACAGTTACCGAGAGCTTCATACCCTCTCGTTTTAGTGCCTTTGAAAGGTGGGCAACGAAGCTGCTGTATTTGTCTCGATCATCGCCTTTCATCGATTCAAAATCGAGATCTACACCCTGAGCACCGTCTTGCTTCAGCATTTTCACTAACTCTGTGACATGAGCTGATCTGGATTCCGAGGTAGCAACGGCTTTCGTCATTCTCGTGGGCTCGAATCCGTCAGTGCCTTCACCATCTGAATAGTTATTAATCATTCCAAAGAACTCAACTTGATTCTTTTTTGCGATTTCACGAGCCTTTGCAAACGTCTTGTCGTAACGAGTTCGACGAACCGGCATGCCGCCTGGGCTGACGGTGTAATACTCCATAAAGACGGTGTCGAGTTGCTTCGCGCGCTCCTCAAACCGTTTCATGCTCTCGTCGTTATAGCCAACCACCCACGCTGAGACCTCGGGCTTTGCGAACAATATGGGGGCAAGAAGTGTGGCAATCACTGCTTTAGTTTATCCTGCGGACCTTTTCTGGCCCGACCAAAACTGTTCAGGAGCAAGCTCTAGATATGACACGACTAGGCGAGCAGAAGCTGTTAGGAACGATGGTGGGCAGTACAGGGATTGAACCTGTGACCCCTACAGTGTCATTGTAGTGCTCTACCACTGAGCTAACTGCCCGAAAGGGAAGCTAGATTAAACCCTAAGCGACCAACTAAGTTCAAGTGGAGAAAGCGCGATTCAGCTATGTTGAGGACGCAAATCAGCACGAGTCTTTTTTACAAAATCAAAGAAACTGACGGACTTCGACTGGAACCCGACAAGCAATGACCGCTTTACGGCCCCACTTTAGTGCTTCATCCATGTTTGCAGCTTCCAGTATCCAGAGTCCGCCGATGTGCTCGTTTGTTTCCAAATAGGGACCATCGGTGACGATGACATTACCTTCGGGTTGCGATCTCAACGACTTTGCGCCTTTATTGCTGCCCAGACCACCGACGAATATTCTAATCCCTGCGGCAACCATTTCATCGTTCAAGTCGTCAATTGCGCGTATCATGTCCGCGTCTTCTTGGGACCCATCGTAGTTTTTAGGATGCTGAATGGCGACTAAAAATTTTGGCATGTGTTTCTTCCAGTTTTGGTCTTCACGCGAGAAGATTGCCCGACGCTCATTTTATTATGATTCGGTTGACAATCTAAAAAGATCCGTGAATAGCAATACTTCTAAGGGCAACGCGATTAGGCGCGCCCTGGTTTCATCGACACGCCGTCCGGACTTTTTTGTACTTCGATCCTACCAAGCGTTTCACCGGTATGAAGGTCCACAATTACAACAGAGTTATCGTTTCGAACGGTAACTAAGGCGAAGTCACTGTTGGCAAACGCCCAGACTCCTGCTGGTGACGGATTCTCGACAGGAATTTTCACTCCGTCAGCGCCCAATTTGATTCGACGAACAACAGTCATTTCCTTAACATCACAAACCACCAACTCTCCGGAAACGGCATGGGGGATGAGTGCCCATTTTCCATTTGGAGTGAATTGGACTCGATAAGGAAAGCCTTTCGATTCTATTTTCTTGATCACTTTTTGCGTTGACATATCGATAACTGAAATCGTATCTTCGGCACGGTTCCCAGCCCAAATCGTCTTACCGTCTGGGGCAATTCCAACTCCTTCGCATTCCTTGCCGGTGGTAACCGTATCTAGCTTTTCACCGCTTTTGAAATCGAAGATAGTCACACTCCCGCCGCCCATATTAGAACTCACTATTCGATTGACTCGTCGGTTAAGTGAAAGCATGTGCGATCCGTTTTGCCCAGTCAAGAACTCTCGATCGACCTTTCCTGTGGCAATATTTACTTGGAGAAGCCGCTGATTTCTCTCGTCGGTGCACACCACCGTGCGATCGTCCACCCATTGAACACCGTGAGGCATCGCCTTGCGATCCAACTCAATGCGCTTGGTTTCCTTTTTGGTATTTAAATCGAGCACGCTCAACGAAGATCCTGGGCCAACACCCGGCTCGAAGTAGTTCGTCACCACAGCCTGTTTGCCACTCGGCGAAACCGCAGATTCATGGGGACCACCACCTACAGGAACATGAGTTGCGGTACCAGTCGCGATATCGACAATTGAAGCGGTATCTGACTCCTGATTGACAATCACAGCGATACCGCTGGGTTTAACAACGAGGGTAAGAAGAGCGAGCGTGGCGATCATCTGTATCTATTACTGCTGGTAGGACCAGAAAGATTCCGATTGAAACAAATATGAAAATCGGCCGACTTTTCCTAATCCGTTTGATTCATCTTGTTTGGGCACGTTATTTATCCTAAACCCGATACCATTGCTAGGTCACCAACCATAAGCTTCCGAGTTCAAATTGCCATTATTAAGAAGGGCAATGATCGTTCAACAAGAGCATACGGGATTTTTTATGGCGCGGCAGCCGATCTATGATCGGATGGTAAAGCACGTCGCATACGAATTGCTCTACCGAAAAAGTGACACTGCCTTTGGTCAAGAAATTTCTTCAGAAGATGAAGTGATCTCACTTGCCAACGTCCTCATGGAGGTTGGATTAGACCGGCTGGCAGGTAATAAGAGAGCCTTTTTCAATGTTCCGGAATGCATGCTTGGTAGCGACGCCTTGAGGCTACTTCCGCCAAAAAATGTCACCCTCGAAATTCTTGAGGACACGGTTTGGAGCCAGGAAGTTGCTGACCATGTTGAAGACCTCAAAGCTCGAGGATATCAGCTCGCTTTAGACGACTACATTTTTGAAGATCGTCACGCAAAGTTCTTGCCTCTGGTTGACCTTGTCAAAGTAGACATCATGGGAATGGAAGAGAGCTTGCTTCGTAAGAAGATGCCCGGATGCAAACGAAAGGGGCAAATCTGGCTCGCGGAGAAAGTGGAAACTCAAGCCGAGTTTGAGCTTTGCAAGTCCCTGGGTTTTGACCTTTTTCAAGGATACTTTTTTGCCAAGCCTCAGACTATTCGGGGTTCTGGTGTCCGAGCAGTTCAGTCAATGTCATTGAGTTTGCTTGCCAAAATCCAAGATCCAGATATTTCAATGGATGAGCTTGAACAACTCATCATCGCAAATGTTGCTCTTTGTCATAAGGTGCTTCGACTGGTCAACTGTGTAGCAAATGGTCTTCCAAAAAGGGTCGATTCAATCAAGCAGGGTCTGATGTTTCTTGGCACCGCTAAAATTCGTACGATGGCTTCACTTGCAGTCATCACGAGTATTCCAGGAAAAACACCTGAGCTTTACCGCATGGCCATGATTCGAGCTCGAATTTGTGAACAGGCGGCCAGAGAATCTGGCTTTGACTCACCAGATAAACACTTTACG
>JAYUOQ010000283.1:0-3805 GCA_043760685.1 Armatimonadota bacterium
TTCCGACCTTAACGGAAACCAGCACGGTCCGTGAAGCAGTGGACAAAATGGACATCTATCAGTTCCCTGCGCTGGTAATTGTGAACAACGATGCAAAGCCGATAGCCGTCATCACCGAGGGCGACATCTGCCGAGAAGCAACCCGACGCGATAGTGTCATCACCATGAGCGGCGAACCAGCCATCATCTTCGCTAGCAAAGATCCCACAACCGCCGACGTCAACCAAGAAATCTCCGATGCTCTCCATCTGATGCTGGCAAGCGGAACCACAATCCTTCCAATTACCGACATGGGAAGGCTCGCCGGAGTTGTCCTTCGCATCGATTTACTTCAAGCGTTGATGATGGATGCCTCGATTAAGGCGTAGTATCCAACATGCTCACCGTTGGCTCACCATTTCCCGAGTTTTCTCTTCCCGATCAAGATGGAAATATTGTTTCCTCATCCGATCTCAAAGGATCACGATCCGTCATTTATTTCTATCCCAAAGATGACACTCCTGGTTGTACGATGGAAGCCTGTGATTTCCAGAATCACCTCGAAGACATCCCCGGAACGAAGGTCTTCGGAGTTTCACCGGACAACTCCAAGAAGCACCGCAAGTTCGCGGACAAACACAACCTCACATTCCCTTTGCTTGCCGATACCGAAAAGGAACTGATTCAAGCGTGCGGACTTTGGAACGAAAAGTCATTCATGGGCAAAAAGTATATGGGTACCGACCGGACAACCTACGTCCTTGACGAAAACGGGACGATCATCAAAATCTACGAAAAGGTAAAGCCTATTGGTCATGCCAAAGAAGTAAGCGCGTTCTTAGCTGGTTAGACTTACCACCCCAACTGCACTTCGATTGGGGTACCAATCGGTCAACCATCGCCCGTATACTCTTCGTATGAGTTCAACAACGACTTTTTGGCAGGACGTACTTTCGAAGGGGTTTCGACACCTCGCCGAGGATCTGAACCTCGCGCAAGTTCAAGAGCTCTTCCAAACCTACTCAACCCACAACTACAAGCCCTTGCCGATTAACCTCATGCGAGGAGATGGAATTCGCGTTTGGGACGAAAGCGGTAAAGAGTATCTCGACTTTATCGGTACCTATTCCGCGACGGCTCATGGCCACCTCAATCCAACCATTGTCAAAGCCCTCAAAGATCAACTCGACGCGATTGCGGTCACCTCTCGCGCGTTCTATAGCGCCGAGGTTGGCCTGTTTTGTAAAGCACTCGCGGACTACAGCGATCTCCAAATGGTTTGCCCAATGAACAGCGGCGCCGAAGCCAACGAAACATGCATCAAACTCGCAAGAAAATGGGCCTATACGGTTAAAGGAATCCCCAATGATCAAGCGGAGATCATTGTCTTCCAAGACAACTTTCACGGTCGGACAACAACAATCGTCGGATTCTCGACCGAGCCCGCTTACAAAGCCGGATTCGGTCCCTTTACTCCGGGATTCAAAGTCGTGCCCTATGGCGACATCGAAGCCGTCAAAGCCGCCATCACCCCCAACACCGCCGCCATCCTCGGCGAGCCAATTCAGGCCGAGGGAGGAATCATCATTCCTCCAGACGGCTATATGGCTCAACTGCGCGAAGTCTGCACCGAAAACAATGTGCTGCTGATTTGGGACGAGGTCCAAACCGGATTCTGCCGAACCGGCAAGCGGTTTGCGTGGCAATACGAAGATGCCAAGCCTGACCTACTTGCCGTCGGTAAGGCTCTGGGTGGAGGTCTTCTCCCCGTCTCTGCCGCTGTCGGAACCAAAGAAGTCATGGACGTCTTTCAACCTGGTGACCACGGCAGTACCTTCGGCGGCAACCCGTTGGGAGCTGCTGTCGCCATCACTGCCCTCGCGGTTATGGAAACCGAAGACTTCGCTGGCAAAAGCGAACGAATGGGTAATCTCCTCATGGCAAAGCTTCACGAACTGCCTTACGAGCAGATTGTTGAAATCCGTGGTCGCGGATTGCTTATCGGCTTTGAAGTTGATGACAGCATCGACACCTACAAACTGAGCGGCAATCTCACCAAAAACGGAATCCTAACCAAAGAGACGCGGAACAAGACCTTCCGACTCACTCCTCCACTCACAATCTCGGAAGACATAGTGGAAGATGCGGTCGACCGGATTGACCAAGCCTTCCGGGCAACCTTGAACGGGTAGTACGGGTACATTCTAATTGCCCATGTCCGATAAAGTAACCGCACCAAGTCTTAAGCGAATGCGTGATGCTGGCGAAAAAATCGTCTGCTTAACCGCCTACGACTTCCCTTCTGCACTCATCGCCGATGAAGCCGGCGTAGATCTCATTTTGGTGGGCGACTCGCTTGGCAATGTCATTCAGGGGCATGAAACAACCATACCGGTTGAGTTAGAAGACATTTGCTACCATGTCCGATGCGTCCGTCGCGGTTGCAAGCGGGCAATGCTCGTCGCCGATCTCCCGTTTGGGTCCTATAACGTTTCCACTGATCAGGCAATCGAGTCGGCGATTAAACTCATGAAAGCGGGAGCGGACGCGGTGAAGCTAGAAGGGGATTATGCTGATGCGATCCGAGGAATCGTGAAGGCAGGCATACCAACCATGGGTCATGTTGGATTTACGCCTCAATCAATCCACAATTTCGGTGGAGCAAGAGTCCAAGGCAGGGGCAAAGATGCCGAGACAATCCTTGCCAATTCCCAATCAATTGAATCTGCCGGTGCATTTGGAATTGTCCTAGAGTTGATTCCCGCCGACTTAGCCAAGCACATCACCGACGGTCTGGGAATCTTGACGATCGGCATTGGCGCCGGTCAACAATGTAGCGGGGAAATTCAAGTGTGGCACGATATCTTGGGTCTGACCGCCAAGCAACACAAGCACACCAAATTTTATATGAACGGAAGAAGCGGCATGTTGCAGGCGCTGACTGCCTATACCAACGACGTCAGAAAAGGTAGTTTCCCTGGTCCGGAGAACTCGTTTTGAGGATCATTCGGTCCATCGCAGAATTCCCGGCAAACTCGACAATTGGGACGGGCTTTGTACCAACAATGGGAGCACTCCACGACGGACATCTCTCACTCATCCAAAAGAGCAAAAGTGAAAACGAGCGGACGGTCGTCAGCATTTTTGTTAATCCCACCCAATTTAGGCCCGGAGAAGACCTCGAAAAATATCCGCGGCCCTTCGAAAGGGATTGCGAAATGGCCGCCAGCGCCGGAGCAGACCTCATTTTTGCCCCCTCAACTGAAGAAATCTACGGTGAGTTTCCTACAAAAATTCATGTGCCTTTCGTTACCGAAATGTTTGAGGGAACGACTCGACCAGGTCATTTTGAGGGCGTCGCGACCATCGTTGCCAAATTGTTCAACATAGTGTCCCCTAAAAATGCCTATTTCGGTGAGAAAGACCTTCAACAGTGCTCTGTAATCAAGAAGCTAGTAAAGGATCTGAATTTCTCAATAAACATTATCATTTGTGATACTTTTCGTGAAGAATCTGGGCTAGCCAAATCAAGTCGAAACGCATACTTGTCCGAGGATGAGCTTCGGGTTGCGCCGTTGCTATATAAGGTACTGATTGAAGCTAAAACTGCCCTGATTAATGGCACTTCATGTCAAATAACCATTGAAAATTCAAAATCATTTCTTACCAATAATACTTTTTCTGTTGATTATTTTGAACTTGTAGACCGCGAGACAATGCAACCCTTAATAGCGATTAATGATCATGCTTCACTGATAGTAGCCGCCAGTCTTGGAGCCACACGGCTGATCGACAACGTAAGGGTAGTGGGGTAAAATCTGAGGGT
>JAYUOQ010000284.1:0-10083 GCA_043760685.1 Armatimonadota bacterium
CAAATTCGGCTTCAGAGGTTAGAAAGACTTTTCTAAACTGCCATCCTATAGACGAGAATTGTATAAAGCCACCGGGACCTCCAGAAGCGTGTTCAAGGCCCCACTATTCCTTCTTTGCTGATACCGTTCATTTTAAGATTCCTTCGAATTCCATTTTATAGAGTAATTCCATTTCCCATAATTCAAATTCCGGTCCCCATTTGACATGTCCATCCGTGAATCCCCCCAGCCGCCTTCTCGCTTTCACCTTTCCACTTCCTGTGTAAACGCTCATATCAGGGGGCGCAAATGACCAAGCACTTTCATTGCCTGGTGAAAGTTTCTGGAAGAAACTTGCAGTAAAAACAGGGTGTTCATGCTCGTCAAACAGATATTTAGGTTCATATTTGCCAATCAGGTTCCTAACTCCCAGATGGTAAAGGTAGGATAGCTCGGTTAATCCAGTGCTCTCTTGAGTTCGCCAGGATTCTGGATAAGATGGAGGAGCTGAAAGTGTCCGAACTGCTCCCATGGCAACGTACTTAGGCGGATTTGGCTTTTCAAACCCCATTTCCCGCCAATCAGCGGGAAACGCATTGTTGTTTTCTGTCCGATAGAGAGAAAGTGCTTGGCTTGCCACCCTTAGATCGCTCCGTATCTTGTCCGCTCGAAAGTCTTCTCCTGAAGGCTTTAGAGCTGAATAAAGAATAGAAGACATGATTGCGACAATGGTTATGATAACAATCACTTCCAAGAGCGTGAATCCAAATCGGTTTGATCGCGTACGTATCATGGCAATTCGCATCTTCGATTATACGCCCCTGTTAGCGAATGCACAAGTCGATTAGCTGAAGTCGAAAAGGGATACAATCAACGGCAATGAGTTCGCCGTTGATAGTTACCGCCTGGAGAGGACATGAGCACTTTGCCAAGTGGCTCGTCCACGAAGTTCAACCAAAAGTCATCGTTGAACTGGGCGTTGACTACGGGTTCTCAAGCTTCACGTTTGCCACACCCGGCATCGGTCAAGTCTATGGTGTAGATAGCTTTGAAGGTGATCCAGAAGCCGGTCATCGCGATACTCATGACGATGTGATGAAACGTCGCGACGAGCTCGGAATCAAAAACCTCGAACTCATTCGGGGCTACTTCTCCGACGTCGCCAAGACTTGGGACAAAGAAATCGACATCCTCCACATCGATGGTCGGCACCGGTTTGAAGATGTCAAAGAAGACTTTGACATCTGGAGCAAATTCGTCCGCCCCGGCGGAGTGATTCTCCTCCATGACACCTGCGTCGACAAGGAACCCTACCAAGTCAATCGCTTCTTTGCCGAAATCACCCTCCCGAAAACCAACTTCCAGTTCAGCAACGGCCTAGGCGTCGTTTCCACTGATCAAGCCATCATTTCAAAGATCGACCAAGTCTTCCACAACAAATTCGTAACCTCCGCCCCACTCAAACTCCTGAAACGCATTGGTCGCAAAATTAAGCGCACCATCACTCCCGAAAAATTCTAGATTTCCCAAAGGTCAATCT
Source organism: Armatimonadota bacterium (assembly GCA_043760685.1). Taxonomy (GTDB): domain Bacteria; phylum Armatimonadota; class Fimbriimonadia; order Fimbriimonadales; family Fimbriimonadaceae; genus Fimbriimonas. The sequence continues at coordinate 1,520 of JAYUOQ010000284.1, forward strand.
GGGAAGTCACGAAGAAACCAACAGCCCTTCCAATTTTTTAAGCCGCTGGATGAGGTTCGTATAGCTGGGCTTTGCTGCACCGACTTTGAATTCCGGACAGCCTGATCCGGAGGATCACAGAAAGTAGCCAGGGTGTCATTGGGTAAATCAAGCTTCAGGCGTAGATTGAATCAATGACCTCTGGGAGCCCCCCGTAACTGTCCTTTCCAAGGTCGCTTTTACCAAGCTATTGAACCGAAAGCATGAATATCAGCGACCCCGGTTGTTACAACCGCCTAATCGAAAGATCTATTTGTATCGGTAGCCTTTTTCCCCGGTACCGTTCCCGCACCATTCGACCGGCAAGAACTTGGGTTTGACAACAATAACCGAACTCTACCCACGGAAAATTTCCTTCCTCTAACCTACGAACTTCAAAACCTAAAGTAGATTGCAAAGTTTGCCCCCTAAGCTCGCAGAAATACCTGCCGAAGCCTATTACGGGATGAACCGAGGAATTTATACCGGAGCGAGAGGAATGATGACGACCACCCAGTGGATGGACGTCGTTTCGAACAACCTCGCCAACGCAGGAACCGATGGATACAAGGCCGACACTCTCGCATTTTCGGATGTGATGGTGAAGAAACTGTATGGCAACGGAGGTAACGGACCACTCATCGGCACCCTTGGTAACGGACCTCAAGGCATTGCAAATGCAATCGACCGAAGTGTTGGCACCATCAAGAACACCGGAAACCCGCTAGACTGCGCAATCCGAACCCCCCAAGGAATGTTCTCTGTTCAAGAAAACGGAAAGATGGTTTTCACCAGAAACGGTTCATTTACCGTAAACGCAGACCGAGATTTGGTCACCAATCAAGGACTGTTGGTGCTCGACAATCAAGGTCAAAAAATAAACCTACCCGGAACCGAACGACTAGAAATTGACTCTGATGGCCAAGTCCATCAGGGCAACAATGTCGTCGCAACTCTCGGAATCTACGATGGTGAGTTTTCCAAATCAGGCAACAACGTTTGGGCGTCAAAAGACGCCAAGTTGATGACCAGCGTGTCGCTTGCTCAAGGTGCTGTCGAAAGCAGCAACGTAGAGCCGGTCGGTGCAATGATTGACCTCATCAAAATTCAACGTTCCTTCGAAATGAGCCAGAAGTCAATCCAAACCCAGGATGAAATGACCGGAAAGCTTTTCGAACTTTTAAATCGACGTTAGTTCCCTAATCGGAACCATGACTAGCTGAGCAGGATGCGAGGCTGAAGAAAGGCAAAGGATGGCAAAAACAATGAATAGTCGCCATGTTAAGATCGTTAAATACATCCGCAACCGGAATGGTTGCCCAACAATTTAATCTGGACGTTATCTCGAATAATCTCGCGAACGTCAACACCACAGGTTTTAAGCACCAACGTGCCGAATTTCATGACTTGGTCTATCAAACTGTCCAAGCAGCAGGAACATCGGTTGGTGGCAATTTCAAAACCCCAACTGGCGTCCAGTTTGGACTCGGTTCTATGGTTTCCGCGACAGCCAACGATCTGTCGCAAGGCGCCTCAACCAGCACCGGCAACTCCCTTGACCTCATGATCATCGGTGAAGGGTATTTCCGAGTCCTCAAGCCAGATGGCGGATTTGGATACACCCGAGACGGAAGTTTTAAGAAGGATGCTACGGGCCTGATTGTCAACAGTAGCGGATACCCCCTCGTGCCTCAAATTACAATTCCTGAAGGAGCAACCCAAATCTCGATCGGACAAGATGGCACCGTCGAAGCCTTGCTCGCTGGCAGTGCAACTCCAACAAAAATTGAACAGATCAACTTGGCAATGTTCGCCAATGCAGCTGGACTAACCCGATCAGGTGAAAACATCTGGGTCGAGAGCGCCGCGAGCGGCTCACCAAACTTAGTAGCCGGCGGCACGAGTGGAGCCGGAACAATTTCATCTGGATACCTCGAAGGATCAAACGTCTCAGTCGTCGAAGAGATGGTCCGAATGATCAGTGCCCAACGAGCCTACGAAATCAATTCGAAGGCAATTCAAACTTCGGACGACATGCTCCAAGTTCTTAACACCCTCAAGAGATAAGCCATGATAACTAGTTTTATTGCCGCAACCTTCGTATCCGGAGCTTTGCCGACCCTAACGGTCCGAGTAGAAGGCGATGGATTCCTAAGGTTTGCAAAGAACAATCAAATGCTGTATTGCCGACAGGCAAAACTCACCGCAACCGCCCAAGGATTGATGGCATCAGATGGCTCTATGTTGCTTCCTCGATTGGTTGCGCCAACTGGAACTACCAAAGTCGAAGCGTCAATCGATGGCACCATCACGGCAACGCTCCCAAACGGAAGAAAGCAACTTGGTCGATTTGTCATCGCAATCTTCGATCCAAAAACTGCCTTCACCAATGTCGGCAATTATGTCTCGACGTCGGCAAGACCAACGCTCACCAATCCCGGAGAATGGATTGCGGGAGTCATTCGTTCAAATGTCCTAACGTCTTCACCAAACACTACACCAATCGTAGCGAGTAACTCCAAGGCACCTCAAACGTCAGCGGCAAGGTTTCTGACCACGAAAGCCGAAGTAAACGTAAACTCGAAATCTGAAATAGACACCGATAAGACGGAGCAGATACTTCTTGGTTCAATTGCCAAGATCGAAGGAGACCCGGAACTTGTTCAGAACCTTAGCAGAGTCGACTTTGGGCGAGCTCCTCTTTTCGGTTCCAAGCGTGGATTGACCCTTATCCATGTCCGAGCCCAAATTGCAGCAGCTGGGATCGATATTCGAAAAATCACCATTAATGTTCCAGAAGGAGCCATCGTTGAGCGTCAAGGGCAAACCCTGAAACAAGAGTCAATTGACGAAGCCGTCAACAAGGCGATAAAAGCAAAATTCGGTTTTGAGACAAAGATTGAGCAAAAGTATAAGAGTAATCCTGTTTTTCTTCCGAACGGACCAATCACCATTGATGTCAGTAGTCTCAACCTAATCAACAGCGAAATCTCAGGGATCCTCGATATCGCAGTTAAAGGCAAAATCACGAACTCGGTTCGAATCAACTATACGTTGCCTCAACTCTCGATGATCAAAAAGGGAGATGTAGTGCGTTTGCGCTTAGTTTCCAATTTTGCCAATGTCGAAGTCAATGCAAAGGCAACCACCATGGCCTACCTTGGTCAATCAATTTCGGTGCAAACCGACAACGGCACCATACATACCGGAACCCTTATCGGGGCAAACCTTGTGGAAGTGAAATTATGAAAATCATTTGTTTATTAGCAGTAGCTCTGACAACATTTGCATTTGGTCAACAGACCAAATCAGATGAAAACTTCGGCTCTTTGACGCCGAAAGTCTATAGTTCACCCTTTCACACCAGGACTGCCTACCGGGTGGGCGATCCACTAACCGTCATCATTAGCGAGACGAACAACTCCACGTTTCAAGCCAATACCCAGAATAACAAAAAGGAAGCAGCTAAGAACGGACCCAATTCGGTTCCATTGCTCGACTGGCTCAAAGTCGGATTTCTCTCTACCTTGGCCGCAAGCTCAAACTCGGCAACCGACCAGGCCCTATCTACTTCAGGATTAAGCTCCCAGCGTGGCAATTTGTCCGCAAAAGTAGCGGTCCTCATCAAACAGATATTGCCAAACGGAACGCTCGTCGTTGAGGGAACAAGATCCGTGAAGTTCGGACACGAAACCCAAATGATGACTTTAAGTGGTGTTTGTCGAAGGGACGACATCCGAATCGATAACACGCTTCTCAGTGAGAACCTTGCCAACGCTGAAATCAAGAGTGAAGGAATTGGTGCGATCTACAAGAAGCAACGACAAGGATTTATTTCGAAGGTCCTAGGGTGGCTATTTTAATGAAATTTGTTTCTCTCATTTCTCTCGCGCTATTGGCAACTTTGTCTTTTGGTCAAACCAATCCAAAGGCTCCAGCCGCAACAAAAGACAAGCAGCCAGCGCCAGTAGCTCCCCAAAAAGATAGTCGCGCAAACCAAGAAATGGCCAGGCGAATCCAGAGCATGCAAAGAGCAGAAAGCAATGGCGTAAGTGTCCGAATAAAGGACATCGCCCGTTTTAGAGGAGTTCGTGGCAACACGCTCATGGGCATCGGAGTTGTGGTTGGGCTTAAAGGCACCGGTGACACCAGAAAAAACCCGCAAAGTGCAGCTGCGATTGCGAACTACATGAAGTCACTTGGTCAAGATGTAAACCCAGCTTTGATCGAGCCAAAGAACTGTGCAGTCGTCTTTGTCCGGGCAGAACTACCGCCCTTTGCAACCAACGGTCAAATTATGGACGTTACCGTCGCTTCGGCGGGTGATGCCCAGAGCCTGCAAGGAGGTTTGCTACTTAGAAGTGAACTATATGCTATTGGAGACAAAGAAACTGTTTATGCGGTTGGCGAAGGCCAAGTCAGCATCGGTGGTTTTGGGGCTTCGTCCGGTGGAAGCAGCCAATCAGTTGGATTTCTAACGTCCGGTCGTGTCCCAAGCGGTGCCATTGTCGAGCAAGGTGCTCCTACGAAACTTGTTTACGATGGCAAGATGTATATCGAACTGTCCGATGCAGACCTAACCTCCGCAAATAGAATTCAAGAAGCGATCAACAAAAAGTATCCGGACTTTTCCGCCGAAGCAGAAAACGGTGGCACCATTGCCGTCGATCTCCCCAAAGGCATGAGTGCGGTTCAAGCAATGTCTCGACTCGAAGAGATCGTTGTTATGGTTGACAATGCCGCAGTCATCGTTATCAATGAAAAGACGGGCTCAATTGCCATCGGAGGCAATGTCAAAATCGCGCCGGTAGCTATTGCCAGCGGATCCATCAGTGTAAAGATTGAAGAATCAGTGAGCGTGTCACAACCTAATCCATTTGCCAAAGGTGAAACGGTAGTGATCGGTAACCAAAAGGTCTCTGCCGATCAAGGTGAAGCCGATATTGCGGTGGTTGCCCCAAATACGACCGTAGCCGACCTCGCTCGAATCTTCCAGGAGCTTCGCCTCAAAGCCAGCGACATCATCAACATTCTTCAAATTCTCCGCCAACAAGGCGCCCTAAAAGCAAGGCTGGTGATCCAATGATGCCAGGCAGCCTTCAAGTGGCAAAAGTAGTTGGTTCCATGACGGAAGCCAAAAAGGACCTTGAAAAACTGAAGAAAGCAACTGACGGATTGGAGGCGTTCATGTTCAAGTCCCTGCTCCAAAGCATGGGCGGTAAGAAAGGACTCTTCCCAACCAAAATGCCAGGCAGCGACATCTATCGGGACATGTTCGAATCAAATATGTCAAACATACTCGCCGAAAGAGGGTCTCTTGGCATTGGTAACACGATCTACTCAAAGGTCGCGCCAATGGTATTGGTTCAAGCCGATCTTCGACATCAGAAGCTATTAAAAGCCCAACAACGAATTAATCAATCATCGATCGAGAAAAAAATATGAAATCCCGACAACTACTAAACATGTGGACCGAATGGCTCACTGCGTCCGAAAAAATGCTCCGATGCCTGCACGAGCAGACCGTGGCAGTTACTCTCCGAGACGTCCAACGAGTCGAACGACTACAACCTGAACTAGATGAACTCACCGAGATGATTCGTATCATCGACAGTAAAGCATTGACAGAAGCTAAATGGCTGGCCGAAGAACTTGGAGCATCGACTCTAAGCCTTCGAGGTCTTGTTTCGGTACTAGATAAGACCGAGGCAGCTCAAGTTCAATTAACTGCAAACAAGGTACTTTCCGCATCACAAAATATCCAAGATGTGGTTTACAAAAACCGCAAATTGTTCGAAAGTGAAATGACCTTTATCAACGGGACCCTCACGCTAATCGCTAAGGCAGCCATTTCTGGAAAGAGTCCATATAGAACCCGAAAGAATAATTCTGTTTCGGTACTTGTCGATGCCGCTGCCTAAAGGAGATAAACGCTATGCCTAGTCCATTCCAAGGAATTGAAACTGCAAGCCGAGCACTTCGAGCCTTTCAAAGAACGCTCGATACTACCGGTCATAACATTGCGAACGTCAACACGCGGGGCTATTCTCGTCAAGTTGTGGGGCTTTCTGCCACAACGCCCAACACCGAATGGGCTCATGGGCAACTGAGCATCGGTTCAGGTGTCACCGTATCGACGATTAGTCGGATCCGAGACGGGATGCTCGAGTCGAGACGCCAAGATGCCTATTCCGAACAAGGACGTTCAGAAGGATCCCTGAGCAACCTTGAAAAGGTCCAATCAACCTTTCTCGATGTTCAAGGCAGAGGAATCAGTACTGCTCTCTCCACATTTTACAATTCGTGGTCAGCCTTAGGGTCAAACCCTACCAGCGCTGCGAACCAAATGCAGGTTCAATCGGCGGGTAGAGACTTGGCAAACAAGATCAGTGGCACTTATGCACAACTGAAATCTCAAGACTCATCCCAAACCGATCAAATCAACCAGACACTGTCCGATATTCAAGCAATTGCCAACCAAATTGGCGACATTAACGACCAAATTAAGAAGCAAACTGTAGAAGGAGGATCTCCAAACGATCTGTTTGACCAAAGAGATACTCTCATTTCCGATCTATCCAAGCTTGTAAATGTGGACACCCATGTCGCAAGCGATGGAACTACGTCGGTTTTTGTGGGAAGCTTTACCCTTGTGGATCAAGTTGGGGCAACCCAGTTCCCCACAACATTCAATGCTGCATCAAGCACAATATCCAATTCAATTGCTACTTGGTCGGTAACCGGTGGCAAGCTAAAAGGACTATTTGATAACTCGAATCAAGTGACTGGCTACAAGAGTCAACTAGATAACTTAGCCAACACCCTCCGAACCCAAGTCAATTCGATTCACGCCGCTGGCTTTACATCAACTGGTGCAACCGGTCAAGACTTCTTCAACGACGCAAATCCACAGACAGGTGCTGCAGATTTTGCGTTATCGGCAGGCGTAGCTGCAAGTGCAAATAATATTGCCCTTGGAAATTCGTCGGCAGCTGGCGACGGCTCCACCGCATTGGCACTTTCTGCCCTTCGGGACGTCAAGTTTGCGAGCTTTGGTAGTCGAACTTCGGAAACGTACTTTGCCGATCTTGCCAGTACCGTTGGCCGAGATGTGAGTGTCGCGAAAAACGAAGTTGATACCGCAAATGCTCTCAGCGAACAACTTGAAGCCCAGGTGCAAGATGTAGCCGGAGTAAGTCTCGACGAAGAAATGTCAAACATGCTCAAATTTCAACGTAGCTATCAAGCCGCCGCCAAAGTTCTTAACACGATGGACTCATTGATGGGTGATCTCATAAATATGCTCCGATAGGCCAAAAAGGTAAAGAATGAAGTTACAAAATACCGATATTTATACTAGGAGAAATCGATGAATCGAGTTAGTACCTCTTACCAATACAACTCATCGCAGAGCCAGATTCAAAAATCTGGAAACGCATACTTTGCGGCTCAGCGAAGAGTCTCTACCGGAAGGAGAATCAATGACCTTGGCGATGACCCAACCGGCGTAAGCAACATCATTTCGATGTCGAGCGTGAAAGCTGGCTTAGCCCAGTACTCTGCTAATCTTGATCGGGCAAATTCACGATTAGCCTCCACGGAGAATTCATTCGCTGAGGTAACAACGTTGCTTAATCGAGCAAATGCCCTCACCGTTAGCGGAGCAACCGCAACCATTGGACAAAACGAACGTCAAGCAATGGCGTCTGAAATGACTTCAATTCGGGATCGTCTCGTCCAACTTGCTAACAGCAAGGATGGAAACGGTGACTTTATTTTTGCTGGAACCGCGGTCAAGACGACTCCCTTTACCGTCGCATCCGGCGTAATCACCTATAACGGTGATCTTGGTTCAGTCAAGGTCGAAGCCGCTCCTGGTCAAACCATGGATCTCTCGATCAGTGGATCGCAATCGTTCTTTACCACTGCGTTCGACACGTTAACTTCCACGATCACGGCATTGCAAAACAATGATACGGCAACGCTTAGCAATGCTTCATTAACGAACATTCAGGCAGGCTTACAGACTTCAAACCAATATCGGGGAGAAATAGGCAACCGTATGCGGACCGTTACGGATTACCAATTCGACCAAACACGACGTATTGAGGAACTCACCAAAGGAGTTTCAGACGTCACCGACGTAGATTTAGCGCAAGCGATAACGGACTATCAAAGTGCTCAAACGGCTTACCAAGCCGCCCTCCAAATGGCTGGACAAGGAAACAAACTAAGCCTAATGGATTTTATTAGAGGATAGTAATGATGACGTTAAAAGGAACAAGATTCGGAAACATTGAATTCGCAAAAGGCGATGTTATTCAATTTCCAGATGGCATGATAGGATTTCAAAATCTGCGCAAGTATGTTGTCGTTCACACGAAGGAAGGCAGCCCATATCGATGGCTCCAATCCATCGAGGAGCCAAAACTTGCGTTCCTTGTGTCAATCCCAGAGTCATTTGTAGCCGAGTACGCACCAGAAATTAGTAACGCTGAAGCTGAATCGCTGGGATTGAAGCCAGAGACACCCCACCTCATCCTGGT
>JAYUOQ010000285.1:0-3794 GCA_043760685.1 Armatimonadota bacterium
CTTTCGGTACCTCCAAGGTTGGGCGAAACGATTGGTGACTACCATGGCTATGTTTCGCACCAGTTAAAGGTTGACGGGTGCGACTGCATCGTTGTTGAACCTAAAGTTGCGGATGGCAAGAAGCGTTGGATTTGGAGGTTGGAGTTCTTTGATCATCGTCCCGAAGCAGATCTCGCTCTGCTCAAGAGCGGATATCACGTCGCAACTATGAATGTCGGGAACACCTTTGGGTCGCCGACGGCGATTGGTCATTTGGACAAATTCTATGTCGAGGTGGTAAAGCGGTTTCAGTTGAATCGCAAGGTAGTCCTCGAAGGATTTAGTCGTGGAGGGCTGTATGCCTACAACTTTGCGGCGAAGTATCCGGGACGAGTCGCGGCGATTTATGGCGACGCTCCGGTTTGCGACTTTAAGAGTTGGCCCGGTGGCAAAGGGAAAGGTCCAGGTAGTAAGTCTGACTGGGAGAGCCTGATCACGTGTTACCAGTTTAGGGACGAGAACGAAGCGATGGAATACAAGCTGAATCCGGTCGATAATTTAAAAGTCTTGGCAAAAGCACGCATTCCCATTCTGCATGTAATTGGCGGTGCCGATGAGGTTGTGCCGGTCTCGGAGAATTCTGATTTGGTTGAGGCGAGATACAAGGCGCTCGGGGGATTGATTGAAGTGATTAGAAAGCCAGGTGGGCTCCATCATCCGCATAGCCTGGACGATCCAACCCCAATTGTTGAGTTCCTTTTGAAGCATTCCTTAGCACGTTAACACTCGTTTTTGAAAAGCATCGAAAGGTGATCTCGATCTCCAGTTCGTTTGACAAGCCCAAAGTTTTCGTAGAGGGCTTGTGCGGCTTCGTTATCTGGTCCGACTTCGACATGGAGAGCCTTCAGTCCTCGGTCATCACATTCAATTAGCAGGGATTGGAGAAGTTGGCTGGCAAAACCTTTTCGCCTGGCTTCTGGTCGAATATAGAGGTCATCAATGGAACCGTCTAAGCCGCCAAACTCCATCGCAAACCGGATGGTGAAAATCACATAACCAGCGATTTTGGAGTCGTCGAATACTAGCCAAATTGCTCCATAGTGGGGCTGACTAATGAGGGCTTGAAATGCGTCGGCAGCCTCGACATGATCAAGAGAATAGTCGCTCTCGGCGTAAAATTCCTCCATCATGTCAACAAGAACCGAAATGTCATCGAGTGTGGCTTCGCGCAGCATGAGGTAATCATAGCTCAGAGATCGGAGATCAAATGGAGAGCATAATTCTTACCAGAGATATGGAATTCACGATTCGACCTTGGTCTGGCACTGACTCCGTTGAGGAAATCACTGAGATGCTTCATCTTGCTTACGGGGAATTAGCAAGACAGGGGATGAATTATAATGCTAGTCATCAGCCACCTGCACAGACGCTAGAACGTTTGCAAGCGGGAGATTCATTTGTAGCCGTTGAGAGCGATTCGGGTGTTATTGTAGGCACGATCACGCTGTACCACGTCAAGTCAACGAACCATCATCAATACTATCGCCGTCCGGGGTTGGTGTATTTTGGTCAGTTTGGAGTGCGTCCAGACTATCAAGGTTTTGGAATTGCGAAGAGACTGTATCAGACCGTTGAAGACCATGCGCGAGCAGTAGGCGCAACCGAGATTGCGCTTGATACGGCAGAAACGGCTCACGGTCTTATTGCCATGTATCGACGATGGGGATTTGAGATTGTCGACACCGCGGACTGGGAATCAACGAACTACATTAGCGTGATTATGTCGAAGCCGCTTATCTAAAGAATTGGCGGTAAGATCGGGGTATGTTTTCAATCATTCCGCTTGTTGCGATGTCTCTCAATCTCATGCCAAAACCGCTTGATCTTCCCCCGATGTTGACCGGAGTTAAAAAGATCGTCATGATGGGCGATAGCATCACTGAAGGCGGGCGTTCTTCCCATGGATTTATTACCCTCATGGATCAAACGCTGAAGGCGGCTTATCCTAGTAATCCTATCGAACTTGTCAATGTTGGCATCGGTGGTCAGAAGGCACCGGATATGCATGCTCGGTTCAAGCGAGACGTTTTGGACAAACACCCCGACATAGTAATGATCAGCGTTGGCGTGAACGATGTTTGGCACGACTTTCGGACCCCCGATTGGAGCGGGCGAGATGCGACTGGTCACAGTGGACGGGGAGTTAAGCTTGATGTTCACCTGAGGGAACTCGGTGCCATGGTCACCGAGGCGAAGGCGGCAGGAATCAAAGTAGTCATGCTGTCTCCGTCGGTTGTGTACGAAGATTTGAATTGCGAAGAAAACAAGCGAATGAACTTGTATGTGGATGCGCAAAAGAGATTGGCGCAAAAGGAGCAAGTTCCGTTTGTAAACTTGTTCAAATCGTTTAAGTCCGTAATTAGTGCTTTTCAGAAGGAGTCCGGTCGTACGCAGTTGTTGCTGACCACGGATGGCGTGCATTTGAACGATCAAGGAAACACGCTCTTCGCGAGCAATATTCTGAAAACCCTCGGAGTCCCCTTGCCAGAGAAGATCAGTCCTCATTAGTTAACTGTATTTCTGTGAGAACTCTAAGACAGTTCTAAGCTAGCTCTAAGGTTAAAGACCGATAGTATTCCTGCCGATGCGAAAATCGGTAGGTAACTAGAACATGCGAATATCGACTCTAATCGTTGCGGGAATTGCCGCGCTTTCAGCCCTCAGTGGTGCTGTCATTTATCAACACGGCGGAATGGATGACCATTTTGCGATGATCGCCAAGCATCTCAACTTGACACCAAGTCAAGAAAAGCAGTTTAAAGCTGAACATGAACTAGCCATCAAAAAGGTAGCTGGCATCGATGCCAATACCAAGCTCGATAAAGCAGCCAAGGTGAAGGCTAAGGCGCAAATCCATCAAGATATGATGGCTAAGGCCCATAAGATTCTCAATCCCGACCAGTTAAAACAGCTTGCCCAGATGCATTCAGGCGAGATGCAAAAGCAAATGATGAAGATGATGGAGAAACTAGATCTCAATCAAGATCAGAAAGCTGCCATTCATCAACTCATGTCGGATACATCGGCAAAGATGAGTGCCTTGCACAATGACAAGAAGTTGTCAGATGCTCAAAAGCAAGCTAAAGCGGAACAGTTCCACAACGATACGATGGCAAAGATTCACGGTTTGTTAACTCCCGAGCAGTTGGAGAAGGCGAAAGCAATGCATGGATCAGGCGATTTGCATAAGGGCAATATTCCGCCGAAAAATGGGTGAAGGCAATGATGTGTCATTTCTTGCTTGATCCCTGGTCTTAGTCCATTGTTTTTTAGGAGATACTTCAAAGAACTTGAACTTGCTAATTGTTGAGGATGACGAAAGCGTTGGGCGATTTATCGTTCAGGCTACGAGCGAGGCGGGGTTTGTACCCCGCCTCGTTTCGGATGGTGCTGAAGGGCTTGCTTTAGCAAAACAGGTTCATTTCGACATCATTTTGTTGGATGTCATGCTTCCGAGCCTTACTGGGTTTCAGATCTGTCGACAGTTAAGAGAATCCAAAATCCAGGCACCAATCATGATGCTTACCGCCAAAGATTTGGTCGAGGATAAGATTCAGGGCCTTGATAGTGGTGCCGATGATTATTTGGTTAAACCATTTGAAGTTGGTGAGCTATTGGCTCGAATCAGGGCTCTGTTGCGACGGGGAACTGGTTCCGTCACCCTCATTGTTGACGATTTAGAACTCGACTCGGTTCTTCATCAGATCACAAGAAATGGGGGCCGCCTCGAGCTTTCGTCAACTGAATACTCTTTG
>JAYUOQ010000286.1:0-3758 GCA_043760685.1 Armatimonadota bacterium
CGCTAAGGCGGACGGTATTTACAATATGGAAAAAAATGTTCAAAAGGTCAAAAACAGCCTAAAATTTAAGGCTGAAGAACGAGAAGGACTGTTAACTATTCGAATTGGCGTCAAAAAACTGGTGGTTCCACACAAGGTTCGAATGTTGAGCGATGGCAAATTCATGTTCTTATCCTTTACGGCATCGTCCGAACTCTACAAGGTCGAAGGCAAGCAACTCAAGGCAATGGAACGAACTGCGGATGCGTCCGATGCCTACGTCCAACTAAACCCGGGCCGCAAAGGCAAGCGAGGTAGGAGGGCCAGATCATCCGTTGCAGTCAGCCCAGAACTCGCAGCTGCAATTAGTAGCATCCCAGCTGGCTTTAGGCTCGGATATGGTCCTGATGGATCAATAAAACTCGTAAAAACACGAGTTCGTACCAAGAAAGGCGCGTAACGTGCCACAATTAATATCGGTTGCCTTAGTAGCTCAGTGGTAGAGCAGCTGTTTTGTAAACAGCTGGTCGCGGGTTCGATTCCTGTCTAAGGCTCCAGTATTAAACCGGCCTTTACCCTCTGTAAGGCTCTAAGCTATATGATCCTGCTGACCGCTTACGCATTCATCCTCCCTGACAAGATTAGCCACGCAATCGATGCCTGTCGAGCCGTCCGTGCAGCATCTGTTCTAGAGCCAGGATGCGAGCGATATGATTTCTTTCAGAGCCCTGATGACGAAACACGAATAGTCTTTGTTGAAGAGTGGTCCAGTCGATCTGACCTTGATCTCCATTTCCAGCAAGACGCCTTTCAACAATTCATGGCGAAGATGGAGAGCTTCTTTTCAGCCCCTCCTGAGATTCGAATCTTTGATTCCTGCCTCATGTCTTAGATTTCGGTCCGGCCATCTTTAGCCAGTTTGAAATCGTGCTAGAGCCTCGCGAAATTCGCTTATTTCAGAACAATTGACGAGGGAAGATTCCTCGATTGCTGAACTATAGTCGCTCGTAGCTCGGCCACCGACAAGAATGGGAAAGGAATCTCCGATTAGTTCTCTCAGGCGAGCTAGCTCTACGGGAACCTGAGGGTCATTAACTGGATACACAAGGCTCAAAGCAATTGCTTTCGAACCACTTTGAAGGGCTGCTCGTGCAATTTCGTCAGCCGGAAGATTTGGGCCAAGATAGGTGACATGCCAAGATTCTAGACAGGCAATGACCGATATGATCAAAGCTCCAAGCTCATGAATTTGCCCCTTTGGTGTCGTGATAATGATTCTGGCGGCTTTGGTGGAAACTGGAATGGAAGTCCTCAGCCTCTCCAAATTAGTTCTCAGAACAGCAGAAACCATATGCTCTTGGGCGATCGAAATTGTCTTTTCAAGCCATCGATGCTCAACAATCGAAATGAGCGGGATTACCACTTTTTCTATGAACGCTTGAGCTCCTAAAGAAGTCGCTCCTCGCAGAAGACATTCTCTTAATCCTTCTTCATCAAGGCTCTCAATGGCAGAAATACATACATTAATGATGAACTCCGATGTCTGCCCTTCTCCGGCGTCAGCAGTAGGCGCTGAGGCTTCTTTGGTTCTTACAAACAATCCCCTCAGTTCATCATTGGAAAGCTGAGCAGCCTGCCCAATACTGTGACCAGAATCCACGGCATGCTTTAGTAACTGAAGCCTCGATACGTCGGCTTCGTCATACAACCGCCGGTTTGTTTCGGTTCGAGTTGGGCCACTTGTATGATGCCTACGCTCCCAAGCACGGATCGTATATTGCGATAAACCGGTCATGGTCGCAACGGTCCGTATGGTGTATTTCATTCGTTGGAGCCTGATTGTATATTCCTTGTCTAGATTTTGTCAACCCGTCCAGACTCAATTCAGGGCTTATGACTGGTCATTTTTAATAATTAGACAAAATCTTGACAGATTTTAGACACTTTTTTGAATTCTTAGGCGTAGAGGATGACAAGAGCTCACTGGAGACGAAAGAATCGGCTGGATACCTCCCCCATTAGCTGTTCGTCAAAGGTGGCTCCCCTATTAGAGAAAAATGAAAATTACAAAAATGATCACTATCGTAGCCTTGGTCGGCACCGTCGTAAGCCAAGCATTCGCGACTGCAAAGTCCGATATCGTCGACACAGCAGTCGGAGCCAAGGGATTCTCAACCCTCGTTGCAGCAGTTAAGGCAGCAGGTCTTGTCGACACTTTGAAGGGCGAAGGTCCGTTCACGGTATTTGCTCCAACCGACGAGGCATTTAAGAAGCTTGAGAAAAGCAAGCCTGGAACCATCGCAATGCTGTTAAAGCCAGAGAACAAGAAGAAACTGATTGCAATTCTTACCTACCATGTCGTGCCAGGAAAGGTACTCGCAAGTGACGTTATGGGACTTAAGAACGGAACCAAAGTCAAGACAGTGAATGGCAAGACAATCATGATTAGTAATAAGCATGGCGTTTCTATCAACAAGTCAAAAGTAGTGAAGACTGACATTGAGTGCACTAACGGCGTCATTCATGTGATCGATACAGTCTTGCTTCCTTAACGCCGGATTGCCACTTGGCGCCCTGGCGGAGTAGTAATTAAGTAATGACTACAAAAAACAATCAACACACCTCTACAGCTCGACCTTCTAAAAGTCGAGTTGTAGGGGAAACCACACCCGTAAACTTGGTACATAAGGTCAAATTGGGACAAAAAGCACTTGATGTACTCTACGAAATTGGATTTGAAGAAGGAGATGATCTGACTGATGTTCGATTGGTAGATATCGTTTCGGTTCCTGGAGGTGGTCCCAAAGTTGTCAAAGAAATCCTTCAATTTAGAGAAAGGATAATTAGGATGGATCCTTCATTGGCATTCACCCCACAAGAGCATTTGGAAATCTTGAAACAGCTTATGGCAGTTTCAAGAGTACGGACTCAGAATGTAATCGTAACAATGAATCCACAAACGGTTTCAGAATTTGTAAATCTAAGTTCAGAAGTCATTCTCTCCACGAAAAATTGTGGGAGGGAAACGTACGATGAACTTTTTGGACTTCAAAGTGAGATTCGCAAAATTTTGGAAGCAAATCCCAACGCTTCCCATGACCAACTGATAGATGCTATTGCTTCATAGCACTAATTTAACGAACCCCCAAGACAGACCCATGACAAATCTACTCCTTCTTTCATCCACTTTGCTTCTAGCATCCCTGTCCTTCGGCTTGGGACAATCAAAGCCAACATCAACCTCCCCGTACGTTCTGGTAAACACCGAAAAGTACTCGTTCGAAATTCCACGTGGGTGGACTGTCGGCGAGGAAACGCCTTGGGGAGCCCGAGACATGGTTCCAAGTTCCGGTACCGGAAAACTGGGCGCCATGACTGCAGGTCCAACCAAAGCTAGTTGGGATGAACTCTACAAGACCAGTTTATATTTCATTCAGCGAGAAGAAAAAGGAAAGGCAACTCCTTTTCGGACGGGCAAAACAAAGCAAGGCTACGAATGCATGAGTTTCGAAGTAGCTTTAGCGTCAGGCTTTGTAAACAGAAGATTTACGTTGCTTAAGGATGGAAGTGGCAATGCCCTCGCATTGTCAGTAAAGATCCCTTCCCAATCTCAAGAGAAGCAATATCTTGCGGACTTTCAACGGATGGTTGATTCGGCTAAGTTGAAATCCTAGGATAACAAGAAACAACTCAAAATTCGCTTAATTTGAACTTTCGGCGTATAGTGGGCTCATGGCATATGAAAAACTGCGTGTGGGGTCCAAGATTGTTGAAAAGGC
>JAYUOQ010000287.1:0-9930 GCA_043760685.1 Armatimonadota bacterium
GTGGTTCCCGAGCATCAAGGCAAGGGTTACGGAACCACTATGCTCGATCGAGTAAAAACTGCGTTGCCAAGCGGCTTCGATGTATGGGTCTACACCCAAAACGATAAATCAAAGAAATTCCTTGAGAAGCGTGGCTGCGCTGTTATTCGAGAATCCGACGGTATGGACAAAAGAGAAAAAACCGCTGAGACACTGTATCAGTGGAAACCAGCATAAATTAGATCTCAGCTTTTAGCCTCGAGGGATAGTTTCGGTGCTTTATCTGGTCCAAGGTTTTTTGTAACTTATTAGCTGCAAAGTGCCTTGGTATCAATGGTCAAAAGTTTGCGAATGAAATTCTAGGCTCCACTAACCAGAACCAAGTCGATAGTGGGGCTTTACCGTGTTCTTCGTCGAAGAGACAGGGCAAGCAAACCAATTGTGAGGACGGCAACGGTTGCTGGCTCGGGTACCAAAACCACATTGTCGAGTCTTGTGTATTCCGGTCCAGATTGTTGATCGGCGTTTACTCCGAACCGTTGAAGATTTGTCATCGTGAATAAGATATCGGTTGCGGTTGCTACCCGAAAATTCACTCCATCGCTGAACTGCCACGTTCCCGGCGTGAAGCCATAACTGTAGTGGTGGAATTGATCATCGCCCGGAACAGAGGTTGTTTGATAGATTGCTCCGATGCCTGACGAGAAAATCACAAATGGATACGGGCCATCAGATGCTCTCGATGAATAATCAAATTCAATCCTTGCCGCAGAAGACATATTCGCTGCGATAACGGGACTGAGGTGAAAAGACCAGTTCGCAAAGTCTGGTGCATCAATGTAGCCGCCCGAGTTCCAGGTTGCCGCGCCAACATCGCTCATCGTCAACGTTGAAATGTTAAGATCACCACGCCGCCAGCCATCGTTGTTAGTGTCGAAGTGATAAGAGAGGAGATCGGCATGGGCTAGGGATGTCCCCACGAAAAGGATCGATAAGCCTAAAAAGCAACGCATGCTCTTATTGTATCGCAGTACTAACTGCGAATTTCAGAGTTCTTAACCTCAAGTACACCCAATCAAATCAAGAGAACCTTTGAGAATCTGGTACCATTTTAGGTTGAAACGATGAAAATTTATACTTCCGAGAGCGTTAGCATAGGACACCCGGACAAAGTCGCTGACCAAATCTCGGACGCTCTTCTGGATGAATTCCTGAAGCAAGACCCAAGGTCCAGAGTTGCGGTTGAAACCATGCTTGCCCACGGCGTTGCCGTTGTCTCGGGTGAAGTCACCACGAATGCCTACGTCAACGTCCAGGACGTCGTCAGGGAGACGATAAAGTCGATTGGATACACGAACACCGCCGTCGGATTTGATGGTGACAGTTGTGGAGTATTGGTCGCGATTCAAGGTCAATCCAATGATATCGCAATGGGAGTCGATTCCGGTGGAGCAGGCGACCAGGGCATGATGTTTGGATATGCCACCAACGAGACCAAGAATTTGATGCCGTTGCCGATTGCAATTGCCCATGCGATCATGAAAAAGGCAGTTGAAGCAAGAAATGAAATTCCTAACATCGGACTTCGCCCCGATGCAAAAAGCCAGGTTTCGGTTATTTATGACAACAATGGGGTTCCAAAGACGATTGACACCGTTGTCGTTTCCCATCAGCACGATGATTTTGGTCCCGATGGCAAACAGATTCCACAAGAAGAGATTCGCCGCCGCGTGATGGAGCACATCATTGAGCCAGTACTTGCTGAGTATAGTGAATTTCGCAACTCCGACATCACTTATCACATCAATCCAACCGGACGATTTGTGACTGGCGGTCCAGCTGGGGATACCGGACTCACAGGACGAAAGATCATTGTTGATACTTACGGTGGCATGGCACCTCACGGCGGTGGCGCATTTAGCGGCAAAGATCCAACCAAGGTTGATCGCTCGGCAGCATACGTTGCTCGATACTTGGCTAAGAACATTGTCACGGCCGGGTTAGCCGGTCGATGCGTTGTTCAACTTGCATACGCAATCGGTGTAGCTCAGCCAGTAGCAATTAATGTCGAGACATTTGGAACTGAAACCATTGATCCGGACATGATAGTAGCACGCGTGAAGGATAACTTCGACCTGTCTCCAGCAGGGATTATTAAGGAATTGAACCTTCTTAGCACGAGCTACTTACCAACAGCA
The DNA here is from genome assembly GCA_043760685.1 of Armatimonadota bacterium. Taxonomy (GTDB): domain Bacteria; phylum Armatimonadota; class Fimbriimonadia; order Fimbriimonadales; family Fimbriimonadaceae; genus Fimbriimonas. Next base: position 2,178 of record JAYUOQ010000287.1, read on the forward strand.
AAAAATGGCCACTTTGGTAATTCGGCGTTTCCGTGGGAATCCACCTCAGTGTCCAATTCACTCAAGTAAGACTAAGAAGTAAGGTAATGGCTCTATCGAGAATTACCTTACTTTTTAGTTTTGTCGGCAACCCGAGAGTATGAAAGCTTTGACCCACTATTGGACAACTTGATCTTTCCGTCGGACATTTCCCAATCGTATTTTAGGGGTCCAGAACCTTTAATCTCCGTAAAATAGAACGTCTTGTCTTTCACGCCCCACTTTGTGGAAGTCTTCTGATCAAAGCTTTGGGGAGCTCCTTTTGTTACGTCCGCACCTAGCGTGATTTTTGACGTAAATTCACCGGTACCATCAGCATTAAGCTGGACGGTTTGCTTACCTTTCGCTTCTTGCCAATTCCCAACTAACTCAGCGGGATGGTCCAATTCCGCAGGTACCGACACCGCTGGCAAAGCAGACAATTCTTCCTCTTTCTCGCCAGGTTGGCAACCCAACAAAAATTGAGTTGCCAAGGCAATTGCAAAGATGCAACCAATTCGTGATTTCACACGCATTTGATTACTTCTTTTGTCCTGGAGGAGCTCCAGCCTCATTCATCGATTTCTCGCGCATAGCACGAATCTGTTCCCTGCGCTCAGGCGGTGCATTGTTAATTGCATCATCAGCCGCAGTGTTTGACATTGCAACACCGGTTGAATCTGTTGGCCCGGGGGTGTCTCCACCCCCAGAACCACAGCCAACCATTGCAAGAACAATTGCCAAGGTTAGAACAATCCTCATCCTATTTATTTAAGTCCCGAGAATTGAGCACAGAAGTTGCCTGGATCAAATGTCCAAGTATCTCCTGGGTAAAGACCATCAACGTACATCATGGTGCACCAGTTAAATGTCTCAGCTCTTTGGAAGTGGGCATGTCCGTCGGCATAGCCTACATTTGCGCCTTCTGCATATCGGAACCGGGGCATTGCCCAGTTTGGCCAAGCCGTGTTATCCTTGTTGTAGCATCGGAAGCCTGCATCACCGCCATAAACTGCAGGTGGCCATGAGTTAACTGTACAAGTCTTAGTTCCTGGGTTGTAGTGATTGGATTCTCCGCCCCACCACCACCACGATGAGTCCATGTTGCTACCAGGAGCACCGGCGACACCCCATGTTGGGTTTACACCAGTTGTTGTGGTGATCAACTTGAACGTAAGGTTATTAATTTGAGTTTGCGATACGGATCCGTTTCCGGCCGAGGTACAAGTTCGAGTGCCCCAGTCCATATTGCAAGATGGCATGATCTGGTCGTGAACAGCATAACCTCTGTCGTATGGCGTTCCTGGAGTTTGGAAAATTCCACCAATGACATCATATTGGCTTGCAGTACCGTTCTTGAGATAAGGCAAGATTGCCTTTGCCCAGTTGACGTCTGATTTCCATGCGCCAGTGTTGGTTGTTTCGATGTATAGGTTTCGGCAGTAGTAGTCATCGTTATCCGACGCATACATAATGTGACCGAGTGCAAGTTGCTTTTGGTTGCTGACGTCAGCAGCCTTCTTAGCAGCTTGCTTTGCTTGTGCAAAAACTGGGAAAAGGATCGCCGCAAGAATTGCGATGATCGCGATGACGACCAATAGTTCGATTAGAGTGAAACCTCTGCGTTTCATGATTATTTCTTTATATTCCTAAATGACGAGGTGGATTGACGAATATCAAATCCACAGGGGATGACGAGATGTTTATTTTCAACTGGTAAATCGTTTATTTGTGCGATCAGCAAATCCACTGCTGCCGAGCCAATTCGCTTCAACGGCTGGCTAATCGAAGTCAACTTAGGGGTTAAGCCTTCGCAATATTCGGTCGAGTCAATGCCGACAACCGACAATTCATCTGGAACAATGATGCCGGCCTCTGCCGCTACTTTGAGAACATCAGCCGCCAATGTTTCACTGGAAGCAATGACTGCAGTGCAATTCGTCTCACGGAGTTGGTTACGCAGACCACTGAGGTCAACTTGGGCATAAATTATGCTTCCCTCTGAAAAGGGAAGCCCTCTCTCTTTCAGGATCTGCTCAAAAATCTTGGCTCGCTCAAGTGCTTCAGAGAAGGTTTCCCGCTGTTCGAGAACGAAGCCAATATTCTCATGACCCAATTCTACAAAGTGGTCAATCGCGAGTGAAAGTCCGCCGTAGTTATCGCAGATAACCGAAGAGACTTTGCCGTCGAAGTCATTTTCCGAAGCGTGGATAACCACGAGCGGCGAAATACAATTTTGGATCAATTCAGTATTTCGCCCCGTGAGGTCCGTACTGTACCAAATCAGCCCATCGAAGCGACCGTCGGAAACAGCTTGACCCGGGTTATCCCCCATCAACGCAGGGCAAAACGTAACGCTGAAACCGTAGTGGAAAGCCCGATCAATAATTCCATCAACCAGGCATGCAAAGTATCGACTACCTTCGGAAAGCCTCTGCCGCTCAAACCCCACTCCGTGAAGAATGCCAATCATTAAGGTCTGCTGATCGCGGAAGTTTCGAGCAGTTACATTCACTCGATACTTCATTTCCTTAGCAATACTTCGGACTCGCTCGGCAGTTGCGGCACTGACCCGCACGGTTGAAGCTTTGTTGTGGAGGACACGCGAAACGACCGTGGGGGTAACCCCAGCTCTTGCCGCAACATCGCGCATTGTAACTGCCATAATTTCTTAAACCGCCTTTGGTTTACCGATATATCATTTTTGGATTGCTCTTCTAGAGTTCCTAATTCGAGTAACCAAGGATCTTGGTTTATCGGTGTATCAACGATTATACAAAGAATTCTTAGAAATGTGAATCTTTTTTTGATTTTCCCAAATTTTTCTTCGTGTCAGGTTCAAAAGCTCTTCCTGCTACATTGGTTCCACATGAAATCACTCTCAATAGTATGTTTTTCTGCTGGGATTATGGCCTTTGCCACTGCGATGGCTCAAGAAAACCCTCAATCGACGGATATATTTGGAATTGGACTTGGAAACCGGAGTCGAGGGGCGGTTTTTTATGGCAAAAGAGTGAACAGTTTCGGAGTCCAAGTTGGGGTCTACAACAACATTGACCTTGACCGGAATCGCCCTAGCAGTGGATTTCCACCAAGCGACACCCTCTACTTTGGTGGCTTCCGCACTAACCCAGGAGTAGGCTCCGATTTGCTGTATTTCCCTGGAACGAAGGAGCATAGCGTTTATTTTGGACTCGGGATGTATTATGAGGGAATCACGCAAGTTGGACGGTCTCCGTACAGCGGGCTCCTCGATGATATTGGAACGAAGTATGTTCTTAAGACTGGATTCTCGCTTGGGCTCCATGCCTCGGTCAGCAATTACAGCGACTTTGGATTGGGCTACCACAACTTACTGGGCTGGAACGTTTCGTTTACATTGCGAAAGTAAGTCAGACACCATTCCTAGTAAAAATGCGGTAGCAATAGATTGCTCTTTCATCGGAAAATGAACCGTCCCTCGAGATATTCGGGGGTCGTGAGACCATTTAGGGCGCGTGCAGGAGACTTCCTTTGCCGCGCTCATTTTTTTGCCGGATACAATAGTGTTCATGTCCGGAAACCTTCGGGATCACTTTCTCCTCGAAAAAGACGTTGTCTTCCTCAACCATGGCTCCTTTGGTGCATGTCCAAAGCCAGTATTTGAGACCTACCAGGCTTGGCAGCTTCAGTTAGAACGTCAACCAGTTCGGTTCTTTATCAAGGAGCTTTGGCCGGCTCTTCAAACCGCGAGAAGGGCTCTGGAGGCTCATGTTGGATCTGAAGAGGATTGCTTGGTGTCGGTCTTCAACGCAACGATGGGAGTAAATACGGTTGCCCACTCGTTGAAGTTAAACCCGGGAGATGAGATCCTGTCGAATGAGCATGAGTATGGCGCTTGTACTCGAGCATGGAACAAGATTTGCGCGAAGACCGGGGCAGTTTATGTCATTGCTCCGATTCCAAGCCCAATCGAATCGCTGGAGCAGGTGGCAGAGGCAATTTGGAGCAGAGTCACTGACCGAACTAAGGTTCTCTTTATTAGCCACATAACATCGCCTTCAGGGATCATGTTTCCGGCAGAAGAGTTGTGTCGTCGGGCGAAGGAGCGAGGCATCATTACCATTGTTGATGGGGCCCATTGCCCGGGGCAGATACCGTTGAATTTGAAGGAGTTTGGAGCAGATTTTTACACTGGGAATTGTCACAAGTGGCTTTGCGCGCCAAAAGGATCAGCTTTTCTCTATGCAGCGCCAGATAAGAAGCACTTGCTTGAACCGTTGGTTGTGAGTTGGGGCGGTACGAACGAGTGTGCGACCGACGATCCATTTATCAACGAGCTGCAGTTCCAAGGTACTAACGATGTCGCCGCTTTCCTTTCTGTCCCCAATGCAATTCAATTTCAGGCCGATCATAACTGGGACGAAGTGAGAGTTCGATGCCAAAAGATGGTTGCTTGGGTGAAGGATGAACTCGAGTCATTGCCATCGGTTCGACCTTTGTATCCAACTTCAAATACCCTTCAGAAGCAGATGTCGGGCTTTGCGATGCCAGGAAAAGATGCGATTATGATGAAGGAGACTTTGATCTCGAAGTACAACATTGAGATCCCAGTTTGGAATCTGAAAGACGACGCAATCTTGCGGGTGTCGGTGCAGGGATACAACACTCAATCCGATTTGGAAACATTGATTCAGGCTATCAAAGAATTAGGATAGAAGTGCATCAACGAGGGTTTGGGCGGAGTCTCGAACGGGGTCACAGACAGGTAAGCCGGTTTCGGAAGCCAACTGTTTGAGGACTTCTGCCGCGTCCGTTGCGTCAAGATGGCTTGTGTTAACCGCCATTGCTCGCACCTTAGCGGCGGGGAAACTACCACACATCGTCGCGACATCCTCGTATAGCTTGATCAAGGCAGACAGAGGAGGCATCGGGATAGGCCTATCCATCGAGCGAACCAACTCGGTTTGACCGGCGCGGATGCAAAGGATCAAGTCGGTTGGCATCGAACCTCTTAGCAGTGGCAAAGTCGCGGTTGATCCGGGATGCACTAGAGAACCTTGTCCTTCGACGATCACCCATTCTCGGTCTCGATATTTGAGGGTTTCCTTTTCAACTGCGCCGGAGGCGTAGTCAACGCGAATGGCGTCTAAAGGTATTCCATCGCCGGATAAAGCGATTCCGATTTGACCCGTTGCGAGAAAAGCGGCATCTATTCCTTGAGCCTTGGCAGATTTTTGGAGTTCAAGCGCCGCGGTCATCTTGCCAACTGCCATGTCATTTCCGACCATGAGGATTCGACGGTTAGAAAGGAATTGGGCGGCACCATTGCCAGGTTTGAGGTCGGTGGGCTCTTGGCGGATGTCCCATACGACTTGCCCTGGCTGGAGGTTGGGAAATTGGGGTGCGAGGGCTTCATGCAAACCGTTGACAAGAGTTAGTCCGCTGGCGACGGCTTGGGCGATGACTGGACGCCATGAATCAGGAATGATTCCGCCGGAAGGCGCGGTTCCGAGGATCAACACTTTTGCGCCTAATTGAATTGCTTCGTCAAGATTAGCGACGACGGGCGGATTTCGTGGACTATCTACGACATCGCAAACGCTTTTGCCTGCGTGGCAGGAATCGATGACGCAGACGACGGGGTTTTGGGAATAGCGGAGGATTCCGTAGCCCATTTTGCCGTAATCGAAGCCCAGGGAGCCTTCGAGATAGATTGCGATGGGGAGAGTTGGATCAAGCATGTGATTTTCCACGACGTTTTAGTCTTTGTTCATCAACCCCCACCGGTTCTTTGGTCGCTTCGCGACGTCTCACCGACTCCCCCTTCTGGGAGAGTGACTCGACACTGCCATCTCTCGTACCTTTTTTCAACAACTTATTCATGAGTTCATCGAGGCACCATGGCCGGGTTTGTCTTGGGGCAAGACGACGCCGTCGATCAGTTCTGCGCCGGTGGCGGGGTCGGGTTTTAGGTTCGTGTGGGAGTCGAGATCGATGTAATCAAAGAGGGCACTCATTGCGGCTCCGCCGGCGATAGCGATGCTTGATTCGCTCATGCAACCGATCATGGTTTGAAGGCTGTGAGCCTTTGCGGTTGCGACAATTCGGAGGGCTTCGGTGATTCCTCCGCACTTCATCAGTTTGAGGTTGACGCCATCAACGACCGATGCCCAGTGGGGGATATCAGTTGAGAATCGACAAGATTCATCGACAAAGATGGGGAGCTTACGCTTGGCGAAGACTTCGGGCAGGCCTGCCTCCTCACCCTCGGCAAGCGGCTGCTCGACGTAGTCCACGCCCTGTTCGGATAACCAGGCGATCATGTCGATTGCTTCACCAACTGTCCAGCCACCATTTGCGTCGACTCGGAGTTTGGCGTGAAAGGGTGCGGCAGCGGCTTTGGCAGCAAGAAAATGGGCTTTATCGTGCTCTCGGCCGTCCGGTGATCCGAGTTTGATTTTCAGGCACTTTGCCCCGGTTAAATCGAGAATGATTGGCACTCGGTAAGTGGTTTCTTCAGGTTGATTGATGCCGATTGTGACGCTCGTTGGGACGGCGCGCCTGGGAAGTCCGAGCAGTTGGTAGAGGGGAACTCCGGCTCGTTTCGCGAGCAGATCCCAAAGAGCGACGTCGAGCGCAGCCATTGCGGGTGGGTCGATGTTGGCGTCCTTCATCTCTTGCCAAACATCGTGGGGGGACATGCTTTCGATGGTTGTCGAGGAGGCGATAAAGTTATTCAACTGGATTTGACCATTTTGAGCGGTCCACGTTTTTGCGGTCGCGGGTGAGAGTTCACCGAGGCCGGTGTGTTGACCGTCGGACAGTGATACGAAGAGGTTGTCAGACCTCGCCGTGGTCCCGCGGCTGATGGTTAACGGGAACAACTTGTCTAGTGATCGAATCTCCGATGTGAGTTGAAGTGGCATCCTTGTTTATCCTACCGTTTTGAGGCGGTTGTATGGTGTGGGGGGGTTGGGAGTTGGGTGTCGGAAATCATTAGTTCCTCCTTCGTCAATCCTCCTTCGTCAAGGCACTACGGCGGACAGGAGCACTACGGCGGACAAGTTGGTAAAGAATTGAACTTAATTTCGGAAAATTTCATTTTTTGTAGCACTTTTCGCAGGGCTCGAAAATGATGATCGGGAGGACACTTTTGCGTTATTATATTCCAATATACGCTTTTTTTCTACCCTTGTTCATTTGTTTGACGACTTCTTGGAAAAAGCTGAATATTGGGCAAGGTTTAGGACCCCGCATTAGGGACTGAAGGCAAGGTTGGCACGGCGGGATTGCTGGGCTGGCGCGGGTGATTGCTTTGCTTGAGAAGAGGTGGCGCATTTCAATGTGGGGCGGTAATAAGTATCACTTGGAGTGTTTCGAAACTTGCGTTTGAACTTTCCTGCTGGCCTCATGAGGGCGTATTTAACTTAACCATTGGGCTTTGGTTGCTCACAAGCTGTCCCGGCTTAAGCTCGCAGCTCCTTCGTCGCAGTTGGTCGCTTAAACCGGCCACCCCTGATTAGGCGTTTTAACCAGCCCACTACGTGGCTCGCCCACATTTGTGGCTAGCCTTCTTTTACCACTTTGCAGGACTCGCAATAAGGTCATGCTCAAGTTTTAACAGAGCATCGACATGAACTTTGTTGCTTGTGTCTAAATATAACTTAATTGCTCGAATCAACGCGCTTTGTTGTACGGACGTTAGAGCTGTCGGTCTATCGAATTGAAAGCTTGGAACCAAGCTTGTAAATTG
>JAYUOQ010000288.1:0-9928 GCA_043760685.1 Armatimonadota bacterium
ACGACTCCAATACGGACCGAATCTTGCCTTCCTGAAGATCATCATCCAATTGATCACCAGCAGGACGAATGTTGATGGGCGTCGGCTTCATGAATGCCAAGGCAGGATGAGCAACACCTACTGAATGAATCTTTGCCAGATTCTCAGCCATAATCGTTGCTCGCTGGGTTCGATCTTCAATCGTGAGATCAGGAGAACCCTCAACATAATCAAGCACCAGAAATGGTTTCGTCAAAAGTTTGCAAGACAAATCAAAATGTCGGGGGCTCGCTACCGGAATTCCACAGTCACACAGAAATCTTAGTAGCTCGAACTCATTCTTTGCACTATTTGGATAATTTTCAAAGTTCCATTGCCCAACTTGCCGGACCACCAGTTTTTGCCGCTGACCATCGGGCAACTCAATCTCAACCGCCGACATCGAACAAGATATTCCACCGCCCAATGACCATTGGCGAACTAAACTCCCACCTGGCTCTACCAAAGCAATGATTTTTTCCATCAACGGAAATAATTGACTCATTTGTTGGCACCGGCATCATCAATAGACTGCTGTCGCTTAGACTCAGTCATTGCATTGCGAGCCAAAGCCCAAGAGAAGGCAACAGCAATAACAAAGAAAACCCTAAGCACCAAGAGAAAGAACTTTCGACTAGCAATATCCAATTTCCCATCTCCCAACTTCATTTCGATATTCTAACCAAAGAAGTTTACTAATTCGCGAAAAAGATTCCATCTAATCTGCGTAGACTTATTAAGTGAGTATTCCTACCGCCGCGTACGCAGTTCCTTCCCCAACCGACCCATTAGCCCCCTGGACCTTTGACCGACGGGACCCAAAACCAGGCGACGTACTCATCGATATCCTCTTTTGCGGAGTATGTCATTCCGACCTTCACCAAGCCAAGGACGAGTGGGGGGGATCAAAATATCCAATGGTCCCAGGGCACGAAATCATCGGTACCGTCCTGGCAGTTGGCTCAGAAGTCACCAAGTGGAAAGTTGGCGAAACGGTTGGCGTAGGAGTATTCGTTGACTCATGCCGAGAATGCGAAAATTGCAAATCGGGAATCGAACAATATTGCGATAAAGGGATGACCGGAACCTACAACGGGTTCGAGCGCGATGGAGTAACTCCAACCTATGGCGGGTACTCGACCAAGATCACCATTGATCAAAACTACGTTGTTTCAATTCCCGAAGGCATTCCCCTCGACGGAGCAGCACCTCTACTCTGCGCCGGAATCACAACCTACTCTCCGCTTCGACACTGGAAGGTCGGACCTGGCTCTCGAGTCGCAGTTGTAGGCCTGGGCGGGCTCGGCCATATGGGGGTCAAATTTGCAAAGGCTATGGGCGCAACCGTCACCGTCATTTCGCATTCACCCAACAAAATGGAAGACTCCAAGCGACTCGGCGCAGACGACTTTATCGCAACCAACGACCCCGATGCTTTCAAGAACAACGCCCAGCGATTCGACTTTATCCTCAATACAATCTCGGCTAACCACGAATACAACGACTACCTTGGTTTGCTCGCTCTCAATGGCGTCATGTGCCTCGTTGGACTTCCAAACCCAACCACGGTAGCGGCTTTCCCACTGGTTGGAAAGCGACGGAGCCTCGCCGGATCAATGATCGGTGGAATTGCAGAAACGCAAGAAATGCTGGACTTCTGCGCTGAGAAAGGCATTGCGTCCGATGTCGAAGTCATCGAAATGTCCTATATCAATGAAGCGTACGAGCGAATGCTCAAAAGCGATGTCCGCTACCGGTTCGTCATCGATTTGGCAAGCCTTAAAATCTAACTAGCTAAAAGAATTTGGAGTCAACAACATTCTCTGCTGACTCCAAACTCAAAACTCCAGACGAAAAACCTACTCGATCAATGAAAGTGCCATTTTGCCGGTCGCTTCACCACTTGCTACCGGAACTGGCATTCCCTTGAATGTGACATCAGCTTTCACTACGTGACCATCAGTCGTCACCAAAAATGTGCCCGTCGTGGTGTACTCAGTTCCGGTCTCTGCTACAATCTGCTTGAATTTGTGCACGGTCTTCTTTCCAACCATTTCGTCACCCAAGAATGTTGTTTCGATCTTGAGGGCACCAAGGCTGGTCTTTTCGTTCTTAGCTACATCCCACTTCGCAACCGTATCCTTGGTTAACTCGACCTTGGGAGCAAAGAAGTTCACAACCAAAAACATTCGGAGCGGATCAGCTCCATCGATTCCACCTTCAAACAGGTTCATCGTAGCATTCTTATCGTAGCCAATCTTATAGTCGCTCACTGGTGGCGAAACTTCATTGTCTGCGACCATGATTGAAATTTCGTCATGATGCACATTGACGGTAGATCCATCAGCATCCATCTTTCCAGAAAATGCCAGTTTCGCATCGAGTGTAACCGCCATTCCCCCAACTTCAAAGCTAGACTTGAGCTTCATTTTGTAGCTCTGGTCCTTCGCCCACTTAGTCTCAATCTTGACCTTGTCTTGGGCGAGGGAGAATGCGGAAATGGCAAGGAGGGCGGCAACGCCGATGGCTTTGGTAGGCATCATGGTGAATAGTACTACTGATCAGACAAACGAATGGTTGCCCCGCTTGTCAATATTTGGGACCTTCGGTACTTCGCCAACCTAAATCGGCCACATTCCTTTCATCCGAGCGCCCTTAAAGACCTCGCCCGCTAGCTTCCCAAATGCTTCTCTTTGACCTTCAGAAAGGACTGCAAGCAACTCCTTTTCCTCGGCCTTCGAGATGTTCTCCATCAATTTGTTATCCCGACTTCCCTTACGAACCTCGTCCAGCAACTTGCTTTGCGCAGCTTTGCGAATCTTCTTCACGCTACTTATCTGTTCCACGCTCATCTCGATCTTCACCGCGACAATTGAGTCAGACAAAGCTGTTCCGCCCTTGGCTTGAATTTGAATCTGAAAGAACCGTTCCTTTTGCTTCTCATCGAGGAGGGCCATCAAGTCGTCATCGACTTTCTTAAGGCTTGTCAACACAGCATTTCCGCTCTCAGTTGCTTTAGAAAGTTCTTTAATAATCAAGTCTGCCTGCTTGATTTGATCTTTCGATAACTTCAACTCTTTCCGGATTTCCGGACGTTGTAACGTAGCAAATGGACCATATCCCATATCCAACATCGTTCCATCAAATTGTGCGGGTGAAACCGAAGCAGCCCAGAAGATAACAAGTCCTAACAATGCTTTCATACTGCGAATAATACCGTTCAAAACAAGATTCTGCCTTTTCCAAACAACTTTCTATATGACCAATGCTAATCTAACTCTATGGATCACGATGATGCACTAATCGGCACAATTTGCTCCCGACGAGAAGCCCTAGCCTTGGCGGCGAAAGCTGGAGTCGGATTAGCGGCATGTGGGCTATTCACCGTCGCTTCTGCCCAAGAATCAAAACCGAAAGTAAATCTCATCGCCAGCCCTGCCCTAGACGAAGGACCTTTTTTCATCGACGAGAAACTCAATCGATCAAACCTTTTATTGGGCACTACTCGCGAATCAGTACTCAAAGGTGTCCCCCTCGACCTCGAACTAACAATTTACAAAATGACGGGTGAAAAACTCACGCCGTTTTCAAAATGCCAAATCGACCTGTGGCAGTGCGATGCCAAAGGCGTCTATTCAGGCGAAAACGATCCTTCGAATAAAGAAAACACCGAACACCAGAATTGGCTTCGAGGATATCAAGTCACCGATTCAAAAGGAATCGCGAAAGTCCAGACCATCATCCCCGGTTGGTACCCAGGCCGTACGGCTCATATTCACTTCAAAGTACGAACCTTTTCTGAAAAGCATCAAGTCACTGCCGACTTTACGTCCCAGTTGTTCTTCCACGAGTCCGATCTAAAAGTAGTCTTTGCAAAATCGCCGTATTCAGGAAAAGAAGTTCCCGGTGGGCTGAATATGCAAGACGGCATATTTGCCCAAAAGCAAGTTGACGGATCAGTAGCGGGTCAACACCTCATCTTAGATTTAGCCACGACGAAAAAGGGGTACGCGGCAAAGTTTGCCATTGTTCTGTCGGACAAAAACTTCCCTGGTTCTGGACCAGGAAGTTGGGATAATTTCTAAGTTGCCGCCAGTGGTAAATTGACGTACCTGATAGCCTATACTAACTTTCAATGGTGGGGCTTGGGAACGAAACATATCGCGCGTTCCTCATGACGGATGTCGTGGGGAGCACGATGCTCACCCAAAAGGATCCGGTCGCATACGGACATGCCCTAGCCGCCCACAACGAACTCGCCGAATCCACATTCAAAACGTGCGGTGGAAAGCTCCTAAAATCCCGCGGACAAGGTGATGGTCTGCTTGGTGAGTTCAATTCTGCGGCTGACGCCGTCCGCGCCGCCCTCGCCTTCCAATCCGCACTCAAATCCTTTCCCAATCCAATCCTTACCTGCCGTTACGCAGTCCACTACGGAGTCTGTTACGGCGAAGGTGAAGACTACTTCGGACACACCCTCAACCTCTGCGCCAGGCTAAGAGACGTTGGCCATCCTGACCAAATTCTGGTTAGTGCCACCGTAACGACCCTAGCCACCCAATTGACCAGCGAAGGAATCCAATTCTACGATCTGGGATGGCATGGGCTCAAAGACATCTCTTCTGCGACGAGAATTTTCCAAGTCGATCTTGTCAACAGGCATCAAACCTTCCTCAAACTAAAAACTGACACCCGGTTTAGACTCCCAACTTTCGGCACCCCGTTTGTCGGTCGCCACGATGAACTTGAACGGGTTTCATCGATTCTCGCCACCCAACAAGCCGTTCTCCTTCTTGGCCCCGGTGGAATTGGAAAAACTCGTTTGAGTGTCCGTGCAGCCGAAGTCGTTGCAACCAACGAAAACTGTCCATGCGTCTTTGCCAACCTAATTGAAGCCGTTGACGAAGCGTCGGTTGAACAAGTTTTGGCCGAAACGTTTGGTTTACGAACATTAAACGACCTCAACAAATCGATTGACCGAGACCTCATTCTTATCGTTGACAACTGCGAGCACGTGGCCCAATCTGCCGCCAATGCGATTAATACTCTCCTCCAAAACCATCCCGAGCTTAAGGTAATCGCGACTTCTCGAGTCAAGCTCTCACTTCATTCTTGCACTACTCTCAACGTAGATGGGCTCGGAGTAGACGAGCACGGCACCGCCTCTACCGAGCTATTCATACAACTGGCTAAAACCCACGACGACACTTTCGAACTCGCCCCCGGCGACGAAGAAATCATTAGGTCTATTTGTTCGGCAGCCGAAGGAATTCCATTTGTAATCGAACTCGCCGCCTTTTACATCAATAGCCTTTCCGTTAAGCAAATCGCTGAACGAGTTTTCGACCTAGTCCGCTCGAACACCGGCATTGGACGGCACGGTAGCGTAGACGCTGTCCTCGCTGGAACGATCAACAACCTCGATGATGATACGAAGCGGGCTTGCGGCCAACTTGCATGGTTCGCCGGGGGCTTCACCCTCGATGCCGCCACAACCGTCATGGGAAGTAGTGCCGACGTATTGGTTCGAAAGCTCATCGAGACTTCCCTACTCAAGTTTGACCGTGCAGCTCAACCCGCTCCTCGGTATCGATTCCTCGAGGTTATTCGAGTCTTCATGCGAGACACTTTGGGTGGAGAAACCCCAGCCGAATCCCTCAACAACTGGGCACTTCTTCGGTCTGAATCCCTCTCAAACAACCTTGGCGACGATAAGGCAAGGCAAGAGATGGCGGTAGAAATCGCCAATTTCCGCGTAGCATTGTCATCATTAGCCTCGACTACTGACACGGATCGTCAAGGATTAAGATTAGCTTCATTCTTAGCCAGATATTGGTTATTGACTGGCGCAACCGAAGGCAGTTCATGGCTAAAGACCATGTTGGAGAAGAATCCAGATTCGACCGAGGACCACGAAACGTTAATCCTGTACGCTAACTCAAACAACCGTCTTGGCGCGTTTCGTTATCAACAACAAGATTGGCTCGGAGCAACCGTTTCTTACTCGACCGCTCGAGGATTCGCTACTAGAGCCGGAAACTTGTCCGTCGCGGTGTCCACAAAGTTGAACGAAGGGCTGGTGTATATGGAGCAGAGTCAACTTGATCTGGCTCGTCCACTCCTGGCCGAAGCCGAGGAATACTACCGATTAGAGGGACAGACCCAAAACTGGCTTTCTTCTCTCGTAAATTTGGGCCGCCTAGAACTGCGAGATGGAAACATTCTTGTCGCTGAAAATCTCTTACTTCAAGGAATAATTTCTGGCAAAGAGGACTTTAATTACGCAATGTGCAACTTGAATTTGGCATGCTGCGCTCTCCTAAGGGGTTCCAGCGCGAGACCTTTTCTCGAGGCACTTGATAAGCAAGAAGATATTCTTAACATTCACAGTCTTGCCATCAAAAACTATCTAGAAGGACTCGTTGCGTACACCGAGGGAGACTTGGAGACCGAAGCCGCTTGCAACCAAAAGATGGAGTTCCTCCGACTAGAAGGAGCGACAATTAACGAATTTGAACTAGGACTCAAGTCGAAAGTTGTCTTGAAGTAACTAATCTTTTCGGGTAACGTCACATAGTGAAGATCAATCATTTGCCAGTAATTGCCATTGGGTCGTTGCTGATTTGTTTACCGGTCGTTGCCAATGCGCAAGCATCGCGACAAAAGGTGGTGTGGGTTAAGATACGAAGAGAACAGGGCTCAACGGTCCCAATCACCCTAAAGTCTACTACTCCTCCAAACTACAACACGAACAATCCAGTTCAGAAGTCTAACTGGGTCCTTGAGATCAGGGCCAAGTCGTCACTTTTGGTACTAGGCGCGACCGTAAACGTGTCGGTTCGACAACTCGGTGATCCCAACAACCTAGCCCACAAAGTAGCCATTACCCTCGTGAACTCGAACTCGATCGTATTCGGTCCCGATGTGCAAGGCATCAGCACTGCTTCGGTAACCGTTCCTATCGAAGCGCTAGGCGCAACCGTCGGCGGGGTCTTTAGCGTCGACCTTCAAGCCGAAGCAACCTTAACCGAGGCCGTTACTGCCAAAGTCACCAAGAGCTCGGTGAGTGGAACCTATAACTTTCTGTTCCCCGAAACCTTTAATATCGTTGGCGGAGGACAGCCCGAAGCAAGCGTCCCTGTTTTGGCTTCGCCTCCTCCACCCAGGGATTCTAGAAGCACTTGGGATACTGCTCCGCGACTAAGACCCTATATGGAAAACTACTACGACTGGTTGGTTGGCCACGAGCAAACTCAACGGTCGCTTAACGGTAGTGACGACGACAACTAGTTTTAGCCACTAACGAAAAACTGAAAACGCGCTCTCGTAACCGTCCTCGACGGTTACGGAGCCTGAAGCAAACGCAACCTTCACGATGCCGCCCGGGTGCATCATCGAACATTCGTTGTTTGCACTTGGAGACATCATACAGCGGCCTAACTTGAGCCCCTTCCAAGGCAACTCAGCCGATTTTGCCTTCACAAAGTCAATCTGAACGACAAAGTCTTTTTGCATCCCGTTCACCTTGCCAAACTGCAGCACCTCAACGCGAACGTCGTCTTCATCCATCGACTTTGCAACGCTCAGCACCTCACCGTCCTTGAGATTAAAGGTTCGAAGAAAGTCGGCGAGGGGAATGGTTTTGCTCATGGTTTGTTTCTCAGGGCTTAGGGATCAGTCTATTACATCTCCGCCACTTTTAACTCGCACTTTGCAACTACCCCGCCAACGCCGTGAAGCTTTCGCTCGGAGACTTCAAGAACTTAATCTTCGGATGCTGCTCGGTCTGATAGCTACAACCCCACTCGGTGGAGAATAGTGCGACCGGAACGCCGTAATTGTCTTCCAAACCGATCGCGCTGCCGCCCCAATAAATGCCCTTGATCTCCTCGCGGTCGCCCTCAAGCCAGCGAATGATCTCGTAAGACATTGGCTCGATGTGGGTCTTGACGCCGTACTCGGCAATCAGGCGATACTGCACCACTTCAAACTGCAACCGACCAATGGCGCCGAGAATCGGCTCGCGCAAAGTGCTCTTCGTGTTCCAGAACAATTGTACAAGTCCTTCCTGACAAAGTTGCTCAATTCCCTTCTCGAAATTCTTCAGCTTCGACACGTCCATGTTCGACAATCGAGCAAATACTTCCGGCACAAACTCCGGAACTTCGTCGAATTTAATCTTCGAATTCGTCGTCACCGTGTCACCCAGCATGAATGCGCCAGGGTTGGTTAGGCCAACAATGTCGCCCGGAAAAGCCGTCTCCACCGTCTCTCGCTCTTGGGCAAAAAGCCGCTGTGGACGCGACAGTTTCAACTTCTTCTGGCTGCGCGCATTGGTCACTTCCATGTCCTTCTCAAAGCGACCGCTTACGACGCGAACAAACGCGATTCGATCCCGGTGGTTCGGATCCATGTTCGCCTGAATCTTGAACACAAAGCCGCTAAAGTCGTCGTTCTTGACCAGGTCCTTGATCCCCTCAAGGCGCATCTCGGGCGAGGGGGCAATATCCAAGAACGAATCGAGAAACAAGCTAACGCCAAAGTTGGTCAACGCCGAACCAAAGAACACCGGAGTCAGGTCGCCCGATAGCACGCGATCAAGGTCAAACTCCTCACCTGCAACCTCCAGTAGCTCAATCTCCTCGACCAACTGCCGGTAAAACTTCTCGCCAATCGCGGACGAAAGCGCCGGATCATCAATCCCAATCGGCTTCGAGACAATTGCTTTCGATCCAAACCCTGCGGCTTTGTCGTAAAAATGGACCATCCGCGTCTTTCGGTCAAAAACTCCCTTAAAGTCGACGCCCTGACCAATCGGCCAGTTGATTGGGACGCTCCTAATGCCGAGGACCTCTTCAAGCTCAGCCAAAATCGCGAGTGGCCCCGGGCCCTCGTTGTCCAGCTTGTTGACGAACGTAAAGATCGGCAGTCCCCGCTGCTTACAAACGGCAAACAGTTTGCGCGTCTGGGTTTCAACGCCGCTCGCATTGTCAATAAGCATGACCGCCGAGTCCGCCGCGGTTAGAGTTCGGTAGGTGTCCGCGCTAAAGTCGTCGTGGCCAGGGGTATCCAGCAGGTTCAAAACGTGGTCTTTGTATTCGAATTGCAGTACCGTCGAAGTGATCGAGATTCCCCGCTGCTTCTCCAGCTCCATCCAGTCAGAGGTGGCCGTGCGCTGGTTGCGCCTCGCCTTTACCGAGCCGGCGAGCTGGATGGCACCGCCATAAAGCAATAGCTTCTCGGTCAGCGTGGTCTTTCCCGCGTCGGGATGCGAAATAATCGCAAAAGTGCGACGACGCTTGGCTTCTTGCTCGATGGTACTCATTTCGGGGGTTCACGCGATGTTGCGGTAAGCAAGCCTAGCGGGACAATGATAGTTTACTCGGAAGGTATGGAGCGCGGGCTTCAAGCCGGCATCTTGAACAAGAAGCGATCTATCCTTTGCAAAAACGAAGTTACTGAAGTTCCCAGAGCCTGCTTCGCTGAATCATTGCAACCATGACCTTTGGCTTTTTTGCCAACACGTCGGCGAGGGGTCGCTTCGCTTCTCAGAATTTGAATGAGTCCATTGACTAACCCAGGCCTTCGTCGTTCGCTGCCTTAGAGCATCAAACAAATGCAACCTGGGCTGACGTACTTCCAGCCATTCGGGCCCGTTCTTGGAAGTTCGAAATTTGGCGGTAATGTCAGAGTTCTTCTCTGTGATTCGAACTTAAATTCGGGAATTTCACTTTTGTATCGTAGGAGAATAATTTGGGAATGCGTCCCGGCCCTCGGGACGCTTTAGTCTGAAGGAACGAAGTTTCCAGGAGCCCATCCAATGCAGCCTCCGACCTGGGCTGAACCATTTCCGCCCGTTCAGGGCTGTTTCCTGATGACTATTCTTCAGAGATTTCTCGTTTGGTTTTGG
>JAYUOQ010000289.1:0-9905 GCA_043760685.1 Armatimonadota bacterium
AAGGATGCAGCAACAGCCGGGTTGAACAGTAGTAAGCAAGCTCTCAAAAACCTCAAGGACTAAATGCGAAAAGTATTGTGCTTAGCCTTCCTCTTGGGAGCATCGATTGCGAGTGCCCAGGCTCCGCTTTGTGTAGTTGGACAGCCAGCTTCCTCGAACGGGTCAGCAATCATTGACCTCATGAATCCGATTGCCAATGAAATCGATAAAGTAGGGCAGTTGCGATGCATAACCTATGCGATCGAAGATCCGGTCTTAAGAGAGGCATCCTTTTCCGGCAAGATCAAAAAGATAGAGACCTTTTACACGCTTGAGGATGTTTTAGAAGCTGCGAAAGTACTAAGTGCGCCATATGCAATTTGGATCGAAGGTCAAATCGCGACGGTAAAGAACGGAGCCAAAACGACGAAAGGTCTCAAATGCCATTTGACTCTTTATAAAAATGGCAAAAAAGTTTGGGATGATGATGACAACCAAGCAGTTTCGATCAGTAACGATAAATCAATTGAAAATACACTTCAATCTGTCATGAGTTCCTTCAACTCGAAATTGCAGCTTGGTCCGCTTAAAGGGTTCCAGAAATTCCCTAAAGCCGGAGATGTACCAATTGGAAAAGGGCAGTCCCCCATAATTCCTGAGACCAATGATGATGACCCGATCCTCAACGATTGGAATGCCATCCAAGCTCGAGTCGCTGCATTGGTAACAGGCAAACGAAAAGTAATGGCAGAAATGCTGCTCAGAGATTCGGTAGATGCCGCTCCTTCAGATCCGCTTCGTCGCAGGGCCTTGATTGATTTTCTCCAGGCAAATGGTCAGGTTGATGCGGCGGTTTCAGTGACCATCGCTTCAGCAGAAGCCCTTGGTGATCCGACCATGATCACGAATGCGGCCCGAATTCTGCTGGATGCAAACAGAATTAGCGAAGCAAATGCAATGGTAAAGGATGCAGTGGCCTCTGATCCTAATAGTCCCGTGATTCAAATTATCCTGGCTGAATTGCAAATGCGGACATCAATGCCAGACCAGGCAATCAAACATCTTGAAAATGCGATTAAGGTAAAGCCGACCCCAGATGCTTATTTTTTAAGAGCAGTTTGTCGGGGATTGCTCGGTTCCGAAGAAGGTCTGAAACTTGATCTTGATCGGGCAAAGAAGGACGATCCAAAAATCCTCATCAATGAGTACCAAAGAATGGCTTCAATTTTGGATGCTGCTTGGGACTCTGAAGGTCCGGACCTAAGGTCCCTATTCCAGAAGGCAGTTCTAAAGAGGACTGCCGAAGAAGTTTCTGAGACCATTGATGCCCAAGACAGGATGGCTAAGGCATGTTTAGCCTTGCTAGGCGAAAATGCTGCCAATCAAAAGTTTGAAAAATCGCATGGTACACGACTTTTGGCATTAAATTTGCTCATTCAAACTCTTACTGAACTTCGCCATTACATTGCGAAAGGTGATCAAGAATCATTGTCCGAAGCTAGGATTGACTTTGGAGAAATGCTGAAGACCTTAGCCGACGCAAAAGTGCAGTTCAGTAAGGAAAGCACGGATGCAAGAAATTCTAACCCTTCTAGCCAGTTTTAGCGCAGTTTTTGCCGTAGGATATGTTGGTGGACGAGGCTATATGGCCCTTCGATCGATGGGCAATAAGAATGCCCAAACACCCGTTGAAAATGCAAAAGTCCGAATGAAAACGTCTGACGCCCTCTATCGATGCAGACTCGTATCGAAGGATGGATCAAGTTGGACATTCACTGCCCCAATGCACAGAGATAACTACGTTCCGGTTTCTGTAGGTGAAACGGTGAAGTGTGAAGTAGTAGCGAATGGCGGCCTGCTAATTTTTGAAACGAAGGTTATTGCCCGAAAATCAATCGAAGGAACGATCGTTGTTGCGGCGCCAAAATCGGTGAAGTTAGACAATCGACGGATGAATTTGGATCGACGTGAAGTCGATATGGACGTAGTGGTTGCTGGCAAAAATGGTGCCGTGATGGACCTTTCTCCTGGTGGTGCCCGAGTCAAAATTCAAGGCTTCGAACGAGAAGGGAACATGGTACGCATTGACTTGCCAAGCGGAGAATCTCGTGGTGCAACCGTGGTTGATTCCAAAAACGATCAATTTGGTAGCGTGATTCGCTTAAAATTCGATGAGCCGATTACTTGCGAGTAGCAAGAAGAGCTTCCCTCGCCTGCCGCGCTATAATCCTTTCATGGACCCTATCGTTAAAAAATGGTCGGATATTGCATTCGACGAACCAGTACCTGGACTTGGTCGAAACGGCTTTGCTGGCGATCATATGTATGTTGCCAAAGTGCTCCTTCAACCTGGTTGCGAGGTGAAAGTACACAGTCATCCAAGCGAACAAATGTCGATTATCGTATCGGGGCGGATAAAGTGGTTTCTTGGCGAGGAGCGAAGGGAAGTCGAAGTAACTGGTGGGCATGTTTTGCATCTGCCCTCTAACTTCCCCCACGGAGTCATTGCGATCGAGGAGACGCTCATTTACGACATTTTGAGCCCAGTCGGTCCAATGGGAGTAGATTCTCAGAAGTCCTAAGTATTCTTATTGGAAACACAAACAGATGTCATGTTTCTCCGAATCAGGCGTCATGAACAATGAGTTATCATGAAATCACTTTTAATTTCTAACCCTACAAAACTTATTGCTAGTGCTATTGCGCTGGCAACCATTGCATCCGGAGGGATTGCTCAGGGGCCGTCCGATCGAATCGAGCTTTCCATGCTAGGAAATCTTGTCAAGAATAACTCCAAGGGAGACTATAAATTCCCTGGGGCATATTCATTTAAGAGAAGTGGTAGCCGGGCTTACATTAATCACTTCGCCAGAAAGTTGTCCCAGAACGACGATGAGATCGCTCAGTACGAAGACGTTCTTCAACAAGGAATTCGTGTTTGGGAAGAGCAATCTGGTCCACTCGGTTACACCAACGATCTAGCGGGCGGTCTGGCGTTTTACACCGTTGTTAATCATGGTTTGGCTAAAAATTATGCTTACAAAGATGGGATGCTTGGCAACTTGGTTGCTCAATACCGAAAAGCATTTTGTTCCAAACTCATCGCGTCCATGCCGGTTGCGAAGAAGCAAGATATGTATGACTACATGATCACGGAATCTGTCTTCCTTCAGGCATTGGCGTCAAGCGGAAGGGAAAGAAGTCAGACCGAAGTAGCAGAAATGATCTCAAAGATTTCGAATATGCAAATTCAGAACACCTTTGGTACTGATGCATCCAATTTGGAAATCACCGAGAACGGGATTATTTTCAAATAAGTTTGATAACACCGAAGAGGAAGTGGGAAGCTGACAAATCATCGGCTTCCCAATTTTTTTAGGTGCATTATCATGACCTAGATCATCTAGCCAACGAAGGGAATTCCCAATATTGAAAAATTTGGGGATATCTTTCGATGTCAATCTCAGCACGGTTAGTGCCAATTTGGAACAAAGCATCCTCAAGGTGGTGACCCACCATCCCTCGGCTCAGTACGGCGCGTCAATGCTTTCATGGACACAGCATTGGTCCCAATTCAGATATTAGTGTCACAGCTTGGCCCTTTGGGGAGTGGACTCCAATAAGCGACGGCGCACACAACTTTTCATATTTTGTGCCCGACCGTTGTAAGTTGGAGTAAAAATGAAACACCTTAATTTTCTTCTCGCCACTTCGTTTGCGATTGCCAGTGTTGGAACGGTTTATGCGAGAGCATCAGATAAACCCGATATTGAAAGACTCGGCAGGCTCGTTCAATCAAACAGTAGTGGGAATGCGCGTTTCTATGGCGATAGCGCGTTCGTAAAAACTGGCAAACGGTCGTACATAACGAAATTCGCCAAAATGTTAGCCAAGGTCCCAGATGACGTTGCCAAATACGAAGTCGTCTTGAAAATGGCTATTTGGCAGTGGGAAAACAAAACCGAGGTCAAAGCTTATACCAGTGACCTCGCAGGAGCCATGGCTTTTTATACCGTGACGAATATTGGTGTCGCTCACAACGAGAATTCGAAGGATTACCTCATTCCAAACCTGGTTGACCAATACAAGAAGTGTCTATCTTCCAAGATGGTCGCAGGAATGTCGAACTCACGAAAGGAGGACCTATACGACTTTATGGTCACTGAGTCCATGTATATGGAGGTGCTGATTGCGAGTGAGCCAGAGATGAGAATGCCGGAAGTATTGGATCAAGTAAAGAGCCTATCGGTGATGAACTGCCAAGACATTTTCGGAGTCAGTTCCGAAACTCTTGCTGTGACCGAAAGCGGTTTGATTTTCCAATAGGACACGCTTGATACGACTAAAGCCATGGCTAGATCGACCCAAGTATGTCAATCTAGCCATGGTTATCTTAATGCTTTCCGTTCAGCCACTGCATTAGGATTAAAATTGCTGATCATGATCCAAATCATCCATCCAAGGAAGAGAATTCCCAAGATTGAAAAAATATCCAAGGGCAACTTTCATTGACCGGTTTAACCCTATCACGCTGGAATCAAGAACGTTGAATCGGCGTCAAGAATGCCCCAATTTTGCAGTTACCATTCTCTAGCCCAATCGGGAGGCTCAATTTCCTCAAAAGGTAATTTTGGAAATTCAGCAAGCAGGTCTTGAATGCCGGTCAACCTATCGACGGAATGAAGTCCATTTGACTTCGTAAAAAATCTTCGGCGGCCATCAACCTGATTGTCCCAATGATTGTGGCTTCGCAGTCCTAACCGCTCGAGAATTTGATCGAGAAGTTTTGGGGTCATTTCGTTCCAGGATCTGATGATTTTGTGTTTAAAACCGGGACTTACTCGCTCCTGAACAAGGTGGAAATCCTTCACCCAAGGCAAATTTGCTCGTTTCGCCAAAACGAGAATGTCCTCGTTCTCCAGAAATTGGATTATGGGTCGATAGGAAAACACGTAGTATGGGAAAAAACCAAGGGCCGTAAAGTGAGCGAGTCTTGCCACACAAGCATATGTTTGCTCCCTTTTGTGACTTGCATGAACGTGGTATCCAAAGTATCTTCCATCTGCGGAGATTGAAAGCACATACGCCCTTGCTTTGAGAAATTGTCCAGCAGTAAATGTGTCGCTTTTTAAGTCCCAATGGAATACCCGGCTGAGACGAGAATTATAGGCCACGATGACAACACCAACGGGTGCGTCACGGGCAATCGCGAAAGTAATTGTCGTATTTAGCTTTGGATTACCGTGATCCATCAACAACAGTATCTTAGCAACAAAAAGGACGGCGATTGCCGTCCTTCTTGAATCCCTGGCTAAACTGCGCTTACTTGTCTCTCTCGGCTCCGCCGCTTTTCGCAAGAATTGCAGCTTGTGCCGATGCCAATCGAGCGATTGGCACTCGGAATGGAGAGCAGCTAACGTAGTCAAGACCGATCTTATTGCAGAACGCAATCGATCGTGGTTCTCCACCATGTTCGCCACAGATTCCAAGTTTCAACTTAGGCTTGACTGATCGGCCCTTTTGAACCGCAATCTCCATCAGCATTCCAACGCCAGTTTGGTCGATGGATTCGAATGGATCGCCAGGAAGAATCTTGTTATCGACATATGGCTTCAAGAATCGATCAGAGTCGTCTCGTGAGAAGCCAAAAGTCATTTGCGTAAGATCGTTGGTACCGAAACTGAAGAAGCTTGTTTCGGCTGCGATTTCATCGGCGGTCAAAGCACCTCGTGGTACTTCGATCATTGTTCCAAACTCGTATGGAATCTCGATGCCTTGCTCAGCCACAACTTTCTTTGCGGTTGCTTCGAGTCGATCACGGACGAACTTAAGTTCGTTGACGTGTCCAACCAATGGAATCATGATTTCAGGCTTTGCTTGACCACCAGCCTTGATGACCTTGGCTGCGCCTTCAAGGATGGCCCGGGTCTGCATCTCTACGATCTGGGGGAACACGATCGAGAGTCGGCAACCACGGAGTCCCATCATCGGGTTGATTTCGTGCATCGACCGAACAGTCTTGAGCAGCTCTTCCTTTTCAGGATCAGAAGCGCCCTTAACTCGGTTGGTCGTCACATCTTCAATCAGCTCTTCGAGCGATGGAAGGAATTCGTGAAGTGGAGGGTCGATTAGTCGTACCGTTGCTGGTAGTCCCTTCAATGCTTGGAAGATACCAACGAAGTCTTCTCGTTGGAACTCAAGGAGCTCGTCGAGCGCGACTTGTCGCTCGGCATCGTCTTCGGCAAGAATCATTCGCTGAACGACTGGTCGTCGCTCGCCTTCAAAGAACATGTGCTCAGTTCGGCAAAGACCAATTCCTTCTGCGCCAAACTTGATGGCAAGTTCAGTGTCTTCTGGAGTGTCTGCGTTGGTTCGAATTCCCATGGTTCGGTACTCGTCGGCCCATCCAAGGAAGGTTCCGAATTCGCCCGTCATTTGTGGTTCTTCAACCGGTACGCCACCGCTAATAACTTCACCTAGAGTGCCGTTGAGCGAGATAAGATCGCCTTCCTTAATGACTCCGCCAGCATATGTGAACTGCTTGGCGTGACTATCAACGGATATGTCGGAACAACCTGCAACGGTCGGAATTCCAAAACCTCGAGCAACGAGCGCTGCGTGGCTCGTCATTCCACCCTTTTCGGTGAGAACGCCCTGTGCGGCAAGCATGCCCTTCAGGTCATCAGGAGAAGTCTCTGCACGCACCAAAACAACTGCTTGTCCAAGTCCACCCTTTCCAAGTTGGGCGGCTCTTTCGGAATCGAAAATCGCGATACCAGTTGCAGCGCCTGGGCCAGCTGGAAGTCCTTTCGCTATTGCGATGTATTTTGTTCCAGGAGCAATAACCGGTAGGAGGCAGTGGTTCAAAAGCTCAGGATCAACGCGGAGGAGAGCCTGTTCTTTCGTAACAAGACCTTCATTGACTTGATCTACGGCAATCTTGATTGCAGCTTGACCAGTCCGCTTGCCTGATCGACATTGAAGGATGAAAAGGATTCCGTGCTCAATGGTGAACTCGATATCTTGCATGTCCTTGTAGTGAGCTTCAAGCTTCTGACAGACATCATCAAACTCTTGGTAGATCGCAGGGTTCTGATCCTTGAGTTGAGAAATTGGCATCGGCGTTCGCACACCAGCAACAACATCTTCCCCTTGAGCGTTCATGAGGTATTCGCCAAAAATGACATTTTCGCCGGTGGCTGCATTTCGAGTAAAGGCAACTCCAGTTCCACAGTCATCTCCGCGGTTTCCAAAGACCATTGCCTGAACGTTCACTGCAGTTCCGATGTGGTCGGAAATCTTTTCTTTGCGTCGATAAACCTTGGCTCGATCATTCTCCCAAGAGCGGAAAACTGCTTCAACTGCAGCCGTTAGTTGCTCGACAGGATTTTGAGGGAATTCATGGCCAGTTTGAGCCACAATGTGAGCTTTGTATCTTGCACAGAGGTCTTTGAGACCTTCGGCGTTAACATCAAGATCTTCGGTAACTCCGAGTTCTTTTTTGACATGAGCGAAAATGTGCTCAAAGTCGTGCTTGGACATGTTGTCAAACTTGTCCGAATAGGCAACATCCGACAGCATCATGATGAAGCGTCGGTAGCTATCGTAAACAAATCGTGGGTCGGCAACTTGCACCAAGGCATCAACGATTGTGTCGTTAAGACCAAGGTTGAGAACCGTATCCATCATGCCTGGCATAGAGAATTTGGCACCGGATCGCACGGACAGTAGAAGTGGGTTGGATGCATCGCCGAACTTCTTGCCTAATGCAGTCTCGACGTGAGCCAAGGCAGTTTGCATCTCTTCAAGAAGGCCAGATGGAAGTTGTTTGCCGCCTTCGTTGTATGCGGTGCAAACTTCGGTAGTGACGGTAAAACCGGGAGGGACAGGAAGACCAATATTGGTCATTTCGGCTAGGTTGGCACCCTTTCCTCCGAGAAGGTCCCGCATTGTTGCGTTACCCTCATGGAACAGCCAAACGCGTTTGTTGCTCATAAGGTGAATTATTTTCTCCGTAATGTACGCAACCCGGCGGCATCGTTGGCGCAAGGGAAGGTTTATTTCGAATTTCTAGTTTACCCGCGCAAGTAAATATGCCTACTTAGCGTAAGATATTAAAATGCTTCAGTGGGAGAACACAGACCAGTTCGGAAATCTTAAAGTGGCGACATCGTCCGCTACCGGATTGGAAGATGTCGAATCTGATCTTCGAGATATGGCTCGGGCGGTTTTTGAAGATCACGGCGAGGACGTTATGTTTAGCATTGATGTGAGTTACGCCGAAGTTTCCGCCCCAAAGGGAGACCAAGTTTCGCACCTACTTAACCTCCCATTTGTGTCCGATCTCGTGGCTTCTGGGATGCCTAAAGGCGAAATTCAAGATTCGCTGACCAAGCAACTTGAAGGAATGGTTGGCGAAACCGCAAAAGTCGTTGGCCCTTGGGATTGATTCAGTTCAACTAATCCGGCTAAAGTGAGCAATATGCTTTCACTCCTTATTGCAGGCTCGATCCAAACCTCACTGGTTATTCCGAACCCGCATGTGCTCGTTTTCTCAAAAACAACCGGATTTCGGCATGACAGCATTCCTAATGCTATCGCAGCGATTAAGAAGCTTGGCACTGAACATGATTTTAAAGTTGATGCGACCGAAGATGCCACGGTCTTTAATGACGAGAACTTGAAGAAATACGATCTCATCTGCTTTGCGTCGACCACCGGAACGATCCTGGACGCAAACCAGAAGAAGGCAATGGAACGATTCGTTGAAAGCGGAAAAGGATGGATGGGAATCCATTCTGCCTCGGACACGGAATACGATTGGCCTTGGTATGCCGATCTCGTAGGAGCCTATTTTAAGAGCCACCCACCTGGAGGGCAACGAGTTCACGTTAAGATTGAAAATCGAGGAAACCCGAGCACCAACGGTTTACCAAATCTTTGGATTCGACCCGACGAGTGGTATGACTGGCAGGCAAATCCTCGTTCAAAGGTTCAAGTTTTAGCTTCTATAGACGAGTCCTACTATCGACCAGAAAACCCCCAAGACCACCCAATCGCTTGGTGCCACTGGCAAGGAAAGGGAAGGGCATGGTACACCGAGATGGGACACTTTAAGGAGGCATACTCTGAACCAATTTACGTTAGTCATCTTTATGGAGGACTGATGTGGGCCGCTCAAGGTAGCCGTCGTCCAGATGGAGCTGAAGACTTAAACTCGTCTAAGTCATACGAAAACAGCCAATTCCACACCGAATTCAAACTTGCAAAAGGTGGTCGATCAAGTATTAGCTTCGATGGCAATGCGAAAGTCCACCTTGCCGATTCTTCCGACAAGGCTTGGGATAGGCTCGCGGAAACCGATTGTGGTGGCGTAACTGGCAATTCCCCTATGACGAATGCTTTTGCAGGAACAGAAAACTGGAATGTGCTGGACGTTGTCTTTGATGGCAAAGGTTCAAAGTTCGTTGAAGTCCGACTCAACGGAGTTGTGGTGCAAAAAAATGTAACCGTTGATGGTCTGGCACCAATGCGACGAAGAATTACATTGGGAACTGGTCCAGTGCAATACCGGAATACGTGGATCAAGGGGCTGAACAAATAGAAACTAATTGACCAGGACGGCGTCTGAAAGAATATGATTCCAATTGCAATTGCACTTTTGATTAATGGTAACGCGCCAGCCGCCGATTCTATTAGTGACCTATCGAAAGCCCTTTTTGAGGTGGCAAAGCGATCGGCAATTGTTGTCGTCCCGACCTATGACCAAGTTTCGGTAGCAACCGAGCCCAAACTAGTCGAAGATCTAGTCGATCCACTGAGAAAGCAAGGATTTGCGAGCCTTACATCAGACGTAGCCGTAATCTATCAGAATGGAATACCGCAGTCACACCTTGGAATATTAAAAGGTTTGGTTGCCCCAAAGA
>JAYUOQ010000290.1:0-3744 GCA_043760685.1 Armatimonadota bacterium
GCATCAATGCAAAGGTTGGCGAATACATCCTTGCGATTGATGGCAACGAGCTAATGGACTCCAATGACATATATGAGTTGCTCGAAGGAAAAGCCGGAAAGCAAGTCAAGATTAGAATCGGGCCAAATCCGACCGAAGTTGGATCTCGCGAAGTGACCGTTGTCCCAGTTGGAGCCGAAGGTGCTCTGAGAAATCGAGCTTGGTCAGAAGATAACCGACGGTACGTCGATAAGATGACCGGAGGTCGAGCAGGATATGTCCACGTTCCAGATACTGGATCTGGCGGATGGACGGCATTTCAGCGGTACTACTATTCGCAAGTCGGCAAGGATGGAATTGTCGTAGATGAACGGTTCAACCAAGGTGGCTTGATCGTGGACTACATGGTCTATGAAATGAGCAAGAAGCTTGATGGAGCATTCACACCTCGTGACGGAAAAGATTGGCCAACCCCCGGGGCAACAATATATGGACCAAAAGTTCTGATTGTCAACCAATTTGCTGGCTCTGGTGGAGACATGTTCCCTTGGCTGTTCAAGCACAAGAAGATTGGACCAATCATTGGTAAAAGAACTTGGGGCGGTCTTGTTGCCTCTTTCGGATTCCCAACGGTCGACGGTGGAAACATCAACTCACCTAACTGCGCATTCTACAATGTCGATGAAGGTCGATGGGATGTAGAAGGTCACGGCGTTGATCCGGATATTGACGTCGAACTCGATCCGTTTATGTGGCGCCAAGGAAAAGACAGTCAGCTTGAAAAAGCAATTGAAGAAATCAACAAGCAGCTTGCGAAATACAAAGCACCAGTCTTGAAGAGACCAACCAACCCCGACAAATCAAAAGTCGGAGGATAGTACGGAGACACAACT
Organism: Armatimonadota bacterium; assembly: GCA_043760685.1. GTDB lineage: Bacteria > Armatimonadota > Fimbriimonadia > Fimbriimonadales > Fimbriimonadaceae > Fimbriimonas. The sequence continues at coordinate 873 of JAYUOQ010000290.1, forward strand.
TGGGCTCGCTGCCTCAACCGCAGATGAGCCCGGGTTGCTTAATCATCCGTTTCTTCCAAGAATATCAGCACCTGAGGCTAAGAAATCACTTGGTGAACTAGAACTGGATGGCTGCCTCCGCAGCCCATAGTTATACAGATTTATTGGCTCAACTTTGACAAATAGGACACAAGACCCATGCTGTGGAGGCTAATGAAATCCCTCAAGCCCTTCATCTATGCAACAGACTCCGTAAGTTCGCCGCAATCCCAAACGTATCTCTCATCAATCTCCGAAATTCGTCTTGTAAGGCCCTTTCGGGGCTAAAGTCAGGACTGTTGCAATTAGACTGAACGTCTATTTGAACCCAGATAACGATCGCTCAAAGTTCTCACACTAAGTGACGAAGCGCCTGATTTCTCGAAGTTTTCGCCAAATCCTATTTCAGCAATGGGATAGCCAACTTAGCCTTCGCCAATTTGGCAATATCTAATGGAGTCCGCCCTTTTTTGTCTTTCAGTTTTTTGTTGGCTCCCGCCTTAAGTAGTGCCGTGATTGATTCAGGAGCGTTCGACTTAGCTGCATAGTGAAGCGCAGTCATGCCTGAACTCGGGTTCGACATATTAACTTTTGCCTTAAACTTAACCAAAGTCGGAATGATGTCAAAGTTGTTTCTGAACGCGGCAATCATGAGTGGGGTTAGTTGCCCTTTATCTCCCGTAGGATTCCGTGGATCGAACGAGAAGACATTTGGGTCTGCTCCTTTGGAAAGTAAGACACCAGCCGCTTTCGGACTTTTGTTGTAATCAGCAGTGAGATAAAGGGGGATTACTCCCTCAAAGTTTGCGATCATCGAGCATTTGGCATTGGGGTTGACGCCGTACTTAATGAGCCGCTCCGTAACTTCTCCCCACCTATCTAGACGCGCAGCTTGGAGCATGGCCGCACCGTGGTTGCCGCTGGGGTTGGCTCCATGCTCATAGAGTAAGCGCATCCCAGTCAGCACGTTGCCGGTCATTTCTGAACTTCCAGAAAACGTACATAGAGAACCAATGACTGTCTCGCCATATTCTCGATATTTACTATGTGGGAAAGTTCCAATCTTGGCTAATTCTTGATCAAGCTCGCTCCATCGACTTGCAGCAATAAGAGCCACCAATTGCGGTTGGCTTGTGGGCGTTTGCGCAGGGGAAGGCAGAAAACTAGCCGCCAAAAGTAGGCTCGGGAAGATTGTCATGGCTAACCTGCACCTTCCGTTGGGGCTATCCAAAGTAGTTCGCGGCTAATGATGATGTCAGCCGGGGTGCCTGCTCCCCCTCCGTTCGCAATTTTTACTTGAACGGTTCCGGTACCAGATGGACCGACGGCGATATATCCTACCGGATTTGGTGACGGGTACTTCGAAGTCAGGTCATAACCGGCATAGGTGATTCCTGGGAAAAAAAGAACCTGAACAACGACAGGAATGACGGGCAATTTGACCGGGATGCCAGAAATTGAAGGAATAGGTGCTACCTTCGAGACTTGACCTGCTCCAAAATACTTTTCACCAGTTGAACGACCACGAATGCCAACATAGATTCTCGCTTGATCAGTAGGACTGTGATTACGATAGTTTGCGATATAAGTCAAGTTTGCGCCATAAGCTGCAATGTTGTCTCTCTCGTTGTTCCCTTTCAGAGCTTTCGAATTTGATACGGAGAAATATGCGGCTTCTGGTCCATTTGCATGGCAATATTGATACTCAACAGACTTTGGAGGCGGCCCTAAAAGTGTGCAATTGAATTCTCCAGGGATCGTCATCGTAATGTCACTGTGTGGCCAGTAACCCCTGTTGTGCACGGCAGTAGAACCTCCACCATTGTTACCATTTGGCGCCAGAGGTGTACTATAGGTTCCAAAGTCGGACAGTGACTGTCCTGTAAGTGAAATGGCCGTTCGAATTGTAAGGTCTCCGTTGAACCCAAGTGGTACGGAGATATCAAATTCAAAAATGCCCGCAATTAATTGATACTCGGCATTATTGGTGCTGCCAGGATTAACTTGGGCACTCCATATGATTTTCTCATCATAGTTTGGATAGAAAGTCTGTGATGGTAGTGGATTGTCAAGTGTGCCAAACAAATGAGCGTCCGCAAGACACATGCCTGCGATTGAAAGGTTAGGTATTGGATTAGTATCGGGATTGGTGACACGTTTTAGATTAGATATGGTCACGCCATTTCCGTTAGGGCAACCCACGATAATGCCAAAAAAACTGGAAGTGCTAAACCGAGAAATATGCCACAAAAAGACCCTGACTCGATTAGGTATCGTAGCTGCTGGAATACTGACTTGGCATAAATTGTATGGTCCTGTGCCAAATATCCACGATGTAAAATCTCCGGGACCAATTTGCTCTGGGGCATTACTTACGAACAGGGCCGGACTATTTGGATCGGGAACCGCGGGACCTGCATTGGGATAAAGGCTATTGGCGAGGTCAATACCAATTAAGTCTATTGGACCGGAATTACATGGCATACTTTTCCCAACGATTTTGGAGTTCCAATAGTTTCACAATTTGAAAAATATCGTAGCTTCTTTTTAGAGGATCGTCTTTCTTTGGCCGTCGCTTACCTTTCATTTATTTATATGCCAGTTAGTAAATATCGCCAAATTAAGAAAGTCGGATGCCTGACGTCATTTGTGCTTTCAAACAAGTTAAGTCGTTGAAGGTGCATGGCAGGTAAGGGAGGCGGTTTCATAGAATTTGTCCCGTCGTCGATTCACAATTGCTTGAATTGGTACCGACCTGACGTTGGTTCCTTCGTGGCTAAATGACTGAACAAGTGCAATTGAACTCAATGTCTTTTTAATCCCAGATAACAATGTTTCAGCCATTCGCAAAGTT
>JAYUOQ010000291.1:0-3737 GCA_043760685.1 Armatimonadota bacterium
CGAGACCAAAATCTCTTTTTCGCCGGCATATCGCTTTGCATTCTCAATTAGATTAACGACAGACCTTATCAAGCCATCATGGTCTCCACGAATGCTTGCACCCGATACTAGTTCGAACTTTATTGGAATACCTTCCTTGTTGCTACATCTTGCTGCAGCTTCCTTCGCGATTTCGGACAAATTGATATTGCTCAATGAAGGCGCATGGCCTGAATCTAAACGAGCTAAGGTCAGCAATTGGTCAACCAAATTTGACATGTGCACTGTCTCGCGGTCGGCTATTTCCAGGGCTTCCTTCATTTCTTCCGGACTTGATTCTTGCTCTAAGGCACTGCTCGTTGTGATGCGAATCCTCGCTAATGGAGTCCTCAATTCGTGAGAGGCGTCACCCACAAATTGCCGTTGCTTTTCGAGGGCAACCTTGAGGTCGTCGAGCAACTTTTGCGTTTCATCAAATGAAAGCTGGAGACGGTCAACCATGCCATTAAAAGCAGAGCTTAGGCGACCAATTTCATCATCGCCTTTTATTTCAAGTCGGGTGGACATATCGCTACCAGATATCTTTTCTGACGCGGTTGCCACTTCATTGATGGGCTTGACCGCCTTTCCGGCCAGGAACCATCCAACTCCGGCTGCAAGTAACAGCGAGAACGGAATAAGAAAGGTTATGGTTGAAAGCTGGGTTTGCTTGAGGCGCTCGAAGTCTTGTAGGTCGTGCCCGAGCTGAACAAAACCTATCGGTTTCTCCCGGTTACCAATCGCCATCGTAATAACTCTGGTTGGTATTCCTTCGACTTGCACCGTTGCAAGAATTGAATGATCGCGGTCCTTTCGGCTTAAGGCAATCGGATCTAGAATCCGATGTTCTCGATCATCAAATGGCTTGCCATCATTATCGTATCGAATGGGGCGACCAATATCGTCGTTCGGTGGATCACCATTGCTTCCTGGTTGCCGAGGTTGACCATTTGGCTGGTTACCTTGCCCGGTTTGATTTGGTCCACCTTGGTTTGGCCCACCTGGACCGCCTTGTCCAAATCCAAAACCACCGGGACCGCGCATATTTGGATTTCTCGCCACCATTCGGGCCCGTGAAACGAGGTCTCGGTCAAGGGAATCAGAGAACACTCTGCGTGTCTGCGAAACGAGCAAGAAGAGTCCAAGACTCAGCGCGATGAGCACAAATAAAGTATTGAAAAGGGCAAGGCGAAGCTTGAGGGACATTAGATGTCCTCCGAGATTCGATATCCAAAGCCGTGAACCGTCTCAATGAGACTCTTGTCGCGGCCGATATCAATCTTCTTGCGTAACGATGTCACATGGAAGTTAACAGTGTTAGAAACGCTATCCTCATCGTTCCAGATTTGCTCGATGATGTACTCGCGAGAGAGGATTCTCCGTCGATTTCGAGCTAGAGCCTCGAGTAATGTAAATTCTCTTTTGGTTAGTTTGAGTGGCTCTCCCGCTTTGGTAACCGTCTTTGCTCCAGCGTCAATGTCGAGGTCGGCAAGGTGGATGATCGACGACTTTTCGAGTTTGTTTCGCCTCGTGAGAGCACGGATTCTGGCGAGAAACTCTTTGAGGGAAAACGGTTTGACAAGGTAATCGTCAGCGCCAAGATCGAGACCTTTGACCCGATCCTCGATGGCGTCCTTTGCCGTGAGCATCAGTATTGGTGTGGAATTTTTGGAATCTCGCAGTGCTTGACAAACGGACCAACCGTCTCGCTTTGGCATCATTACGTCGAGAATGATGACGGAATATTCACCTATTCGAGCCAATTCGAGTCCGACTTGTCCGTCGTGGGCGAGATCAGTCGGATAGCCTTCCTTTTCGAGGGCTCGCTTGAGCCGCTCAGAAATCACTTCATCATCTTCGACCAACAAAACACGCAAGGTAATTTTAGTATACGTCTGCATTATTTGGAATTCATTTAGAATGGGTGGAGAGTCGGACTTGGCGAACCGAGAATTTCTGAGGTAAACTCTTGTTTCTAAAGTTTGGGGGCTTAGCTCAGTTGGGAGAGCATCTGCTTTGCAAGCAGAGGGTCAGGGGTTCGAGTCCCCTAGCCTCCACCAAATTTTTGAACCTAGGAACAGGGCTTTTAAGCGTTGTTTCCGACTACTTCGGAAACTTTGATGCCTTTGCTGATGCCTTGCCCGCAAAGCAATCGGTTTCGGTGAACTTCGTTGTAGATTTCAAGAGTAAGAGCAACATTCGCGTGTCCGGCGAGTCTTTGGACTTCATCAAGTGGCCTCGTTTCACACCACCTTGAGATTGCCATGCGTCTCAGCGAGTACACGTCGGCATCGACTCCGGCTTTTTGTGCTGATCTTCGCCATGCGGTCTTGACGGCTTCATATGCAAAAGGGAAGAGCCTCCCCGCTTCGATGTCCATGATGTAGTCAATGACTCTCCGATCAGTGATCGGCACCACTCGCTCGCCGTGGCGCGTCTTGGAATCCTCCACAACGACGAAGAACTGATCCATTGAAAGGCCGATCCTCGTCCGATCAACCGGGAGTCCTTCTTTCCATGGTCTAAGACCCGTATCGCCAAGCATCCAAAAGAATGGGTGATACTTCGCCTCCATGTGGGAAAGAATCGCTTCAAGCTTCTCGTCCGTGATCCGCCGTTGGTTCGGCCTCTTCTTTCGCTTGAACTTGACACCCGCTAGGGAATTGTCGCGGTTTGCTCCGATGAGTTTGCCGTATTGGAGCATCGTCCCAAAGACGCGCCGGATGATTTCAACCGTCCGTTCGCCGTAGGTTTGCTTCTTGAGCCATAAGACCAGTTGCGGAGTTGTGATCGAGTCCACCACGACAAACTCCCAATGGGCAAGAATGCGCTTCAGACTTCCTTCATAACTGACAATCGTCTTTGGTGCGAGATTGCCCCATTCCTGGTGCTTCCAGATTGCCGCCAGTTCTCCGACCGTCGTTCCGTTACCAATACTTCGTCTGTCGTCGTGAATGAGTGCATGAGCTTTTTTTTGAGCTTCTGCCTTGGTTGCGCCGTACAGTGGTTTTCGAGTTTTCGAGCCATCTAACCGGGTGAGTGTAACCCGGATTTGCCACCTCCCGTCGGGAAGTTTTGTTCCTTCTAAATTTGACCGTTTAGCCATATATCAGTGTACCTCTATCAACCTAAAATCGGTTTATAGGAATGAGCTATTTCTCATGATTTGCCCGCTTTTCGTCTTCCAAACACGGGTTGTTCTTCTCGTTCACGGATATATATTTCGAGCGCGAAGTGGCTTATGTAGCGATGCCCGCCCGGAGTGTCCGCATGGATCGTTAGACCGTGGTCCCGGACAATGTTTTCGACCATTGAACGGCTGATTCCGAGTGCTTCCGCAGCTTCAGCCAATGAGTATCGCACCCTTTGAATCACGTTATTGCTCCTTTGGGCCGAGAGAGATTCAAAAGAAACCTTAGAAGTCCAAACATGACTTTCAGGCCGAGAGCGGCGCTCATTTGGCAACAGCGAAAAACCATCCGAGCCGACTTCTTCCCAAGCACAAAGTAGATTGCGCAATAGGTCACTCCGCTGAGCATCGCGCATTTCAAGAGTAATAGCTTTAATGCTTCGAAGTGGAGGTTCGGAAGCTGCAATGTTGCATGCATTGCCAAGACTCCTACAACTACCAATGCTACTATTGCCAACCACGAAATGAAGCGCAGCGGCAAGCACTGAACGCTATTCGTCAGCTTCGATGATCCACAAGTCAAGCAAAA
>JAYUOQ010000292.1:0-1502 GCA_043760685.1 Armatimonadota bacterium
GAGACCACAATTTGCTTTGTCGATCCAAACTGTTCCTTCCATGCTTGCTGGTTCGCTTCCTTCAGCTTCAATATTTTTGTACTGAATCTTAAAGGTGTCGGTGCCATCAATCTTTTCTTCGGCCAAGATTGTGTAGTTGCACTTGTAAGCTGGGGCCTTGGTGTCCTTGTTTGCAGCAACTTCCTTGCTCCACTTTGAACCGACTTGAACGGCTTCGGTAGGTGGAACAAATCCCATGAGATTCTGAACTCGGTAGGTAGTCTCATTGATTTCCTCGCCCTTGATTTCCTTGATTTCCCCGTTTGCCTTCATCACAATCACGGTTCCAGCTTGGCTAGGAATATCCATTTCCTGACCACCAAAGACGACCTTTCCATCGGACATGCTGTCTTCCAAGGTTATAGTTCCGTCTTCAGAAACTTCACGAACCTTGCTGACATTGACCATTGACAAGGAAATTTCCATGCCTTGCATTTCAATCGTTCCTTTAAATCGAGTCTTTTGGACTTGATCTTTCTTGAATGCATACTTCAAAACAACGCCATCAATGGCGTAGGCAGTAGCTGCCGCGAGCAAAATGGCTATTCCACCAAACTTAAGAGCTTTCATAATCTTATTTCTCTACGTCGTTAGACGCTGTATTTCGTCAATTAGTACGGGCAAATATGCAAGTCGTTGCGCCCATACTGAAAATTAGGACTTCTAGATTATGGAATCAACCGGCAAATTATTGATGTTTTTTGGACTGATTCTATTCTTGGTTGGTGTTTTCTTAACCTTTTCCAATCGAATTCCAATCAAACTGGGTCGTCTCCCCGGCGATATCGCATACGAAAGAAATGGCATCAGTGTCTTTGTACCTATCACGACGATGCTTCTCGTCTCCATTGTCTTTTCTCTGATCGCCTTCATCGTATCGAGGTTCAATCGTTGAAGCCCAAACTCGTCACATTTGATTGCGCAAACACCCTCATTTGGACGGACTGGAAGCCTCATACGTTTGCGGTTCGGTGCGCGAATCTTGCCGGTCTAGAACTCCCAGAGAATGCTGGAGATATCTACCTGAAGCTCTTTATGCCAAAATTGCCCGAGTTCTGGCGGGTCAATCAAACTCGATCTGTCGAGAATTGGCGGACATTTTGGGTTCAGCAAGTAACCGAGTGGCTTGACGAAATGGGGTTACCAAGCGGCAACGCACTAGGTCTTCATATGATCGGCGAACGTGAAATCTTCGAAGTCCCATCTTCAACCTTCCTACGGTTTGACGATGCCATTCCGTGTCTCGAAAGTCTGAAATCCCAGGGCTATCAGCTTGCAGTTCTCTCAAATTGGGATGTATCCCTCCACGGCTGCCTCGAGGCACATGGGCTGACCAAATACTTTGATGCCGTGTTTGCTTCGCTCGAAGAAGGTGTTGAGAAGCCAGATCCTAAGCTATTCCAAATTGTCCTCGACCACTTCCAAGTCGATGCGTCCGAAGCGTTTCATGTCGGTGACGACTG
>JAYUOQ010000293.1:0-3729 GCA_043760685.1 Armatimonadota bacterium
AAACTTCGTTATCAAATAGGAATTTAGCGAGATCGGATGCTGACTGTCGAGTTACGAGATCAAAGTCATTGGAACCGGCAAGCCCGAGCAAGTCATCGCGAACTGCGCCTCCGACAAGAAACACATCGCCATCGAAGGAAGTACCTTCGATGGCCTGTTGGATTCTTGTCAGAACTGGGTGCATTCTCTTCTAAATATTGACCGGATTGTTCTCACGAACGTCTGGATGGTCCCAATTGATCACAATTACCGAGTAGTCGTGTGGGTCACCGCGACGCTTTTCAACCTTGATGATGCCTGTCATTTCGAGGGTAGTGACAATTGCTTTTCGTTCGTACTCCGCCAGATGCTGCAAGGCATTTCTCAGCTTGTTCATGAAGGGGGTAAACCAGACTTCGGGCTTGTCTCCGAAGTTATGAAGCATGACCTCAAGAGCGACGAGGTTATCTTTCCCTTCGAGTCTTTGCGAACGCGCATATGCAGTTTGGGCAATTTTTCCGTTTGCTTTAGCTTCGGCAATTTGATTTGCCTGATCATTGGATGCCTCGGCTCTTTGCTCAAAATACTGAGAGAGTCGCTCTTGCCCAACCTCTAGCTCACTTTGAGAAATCTTGCTTAGGCAAGTAACCGCATCGATGTAACCATCGCCAACGAGAGTAAGAAGGTCTCCAGAAATGTTCTCTTTGAACGCAACGACTTGAACTGACTTTGCATGCTTTCGGAGGTGCTGGAGAACGGGAATGTAGTCTCTGTCGCCCGCCATGAGGACGAATGTGCCGATCTCCTCGCGGGTGTACATTGTTTCCATCACATCGATGCAAAGCCTCATGTCAGCCGCATTTTTGTGCTCCGTACCAACAACGTTGCGGGTTTCTACGCCGAGCAAAAAGAGTTGTCCTTGGGCATTTCCTTCGATCTGTTCGAAGTCGGCGTAAGCGTACTGAACAATGCAGCTTTGGGCAAACTCGTTGCTCAGTTTCTTTCGGATTTCTTGAATCAGTTCAAGAACGATGTCATGGGCACGGTCTGAATCAACGGTGCGCTTTCTGATGTAGTGAAAAATATTTTCGAAGTCAACAAAGAGAGCAGCATAGTCTTTATGTATTTTCATTAATCTTTAATGATGGAAGATTTAGGCTCCGCGTTGCCGATTCGCGGTCCGATTTCGCAAGATTGCCAGCAATAGTTACCGCACGGGGATGCGAAAGATCGAAAGCGAGTAAGGTTTTGCCGTAAATGCCAGAGATCCTTTTTCAATTTTCGCTTTGATCTTAGTTGGTGAAACCTTAAGAGGACTCTCCAACGAATTTTCGGTTTGAGTGTCCGGATTGCTCAATTCAGTTCCATATGCGATCGGTCCGGTTTGTATTCCAGCGATGTCAATGACGACACTTTGTGGTGTACCAAGTCCATGCACAACTTTAACGACTAGCTCGTTTTTCGCTTTGTCGATGCCAGATGTATAGAAGAATCGGGGGGTGGAAACGGGCTTTTCATCAAACAGGACTTTTCCGTCTAGCTTGCAAACAACCCGATTGGGGGAGTAGTCGATTTCGATGTCGTACCAACGACCGGTCTCAATTTTTCCGCCTATGCGCTTCCCGACCTCACTCTTCCCACCGGATACTGCATATTCGAGACCGTGCAGGCTGTTTTGCCAACCTCCGAGATTGAGCCAAAGGTAATTTTGGCTATCTCGATAACCAACGGTTACAAGAAATCCTTCGTCGCCACTGTTCTTTTTCGCTTTGAGTTTGAGTGTGTAAGTCTTTGAAGTTGGGTTTGGTAGGACGCAGCGGGTCCCGGTCTCCATTGAGGTTTGCTTAAGCAAATTTCCATCGAATTCCCAGGTGCCGGCTTCTTGCTTCATTTCAGATTTAGGATTGCTGACTGATTTTGTACGACCATTTTCGGTAATCGAAATATCCTTGTACTCTGACTTGGTGGCCCAAGTTCCAACTCCAATTCCGCCTGCGGGAAACGGAGTTACGGTTTCGGGCATCGATGACATCGAGCTTTTGACAATGTCAGTTGCTCGGTTCTGAGCAAACAGCTTCTGAACGTAATAACTTGGAGTCCCATAGACCTTATTGGAGTCAAAGTAAATAAGATCTGGGTTCCAAGCCTTTGCGTTAACATTGGCAAAGAGTGGTGCATAGCTCGACATGATGACGTGATCGGAGTTTCGCTCCATACCGGTCATGAATGCGGCTTCGGCAATAGCGGCTATATGGTTGCCACTGCCCGAGCCTTGGGTTACAGCATATTCGCCGACATAAACCTTCGGGCCTTTGCGGTCATAGCTGTCATATCGATTTGCATTGCGAAAGAAGAACCCTGGATCAGAGTAATAGTGCTCATCAATTGCTTCGATCGGAGCGCTTTTTGGAGTACCGCCCCAAACATCGGCAATGGTCATTATTTCCGGATTCTTCTTTTTGATGGCATCGAAAATGAGCTTGTACCGTTGGTCATAAGCCGGACCTCCATTTTCATTTCCAATTTCGATGTATTTCAAATTGAATGGTTTCGGATGTCCATTGGCAGCGCGTAGTCCACCCCACTTCGTATTTATTGCCCCATTCGCATATTCGATTGCATCGAGGGCATCTTGTACGTATTCGTCCATCTTGTCCATTGGAATCACTTCTCGGTGAGACATTCCGCAGTTCACGACGAACAAAGGAACCGCATTGAGATCCTCACACATTTGTAGGTATTCGTGATATCCAAGTCCGTTGGTAGATTTATAACCCCAAAGGTTGGGGACCGTCTTTCTCGTTTCGAGCTTGTTAATGGTGGTCTTCCATCGGTAGGCGGACGCCATGGTGTCTCCTTCGACCCAGCACCCGCCAGGGAAGCGGATAAACGCGGGTTTCATGTCCTGTAGCATGGACATTAATCCGGGGCGTAAACCGTTCTTTCTGTCTTTGAATGTTCGAGCAGGATAGAGCGATACATAGTCGAGGGCGAACCTTTGTCCTTTCGCGACTTTGACTTTAAGGGCGCCGGTTGAAGTTGTTTGACTTGGGGATATTGTTGCGGTCATGGACCGACCGTTTCCAGCAGAGAATTTCAAGGGAGTTGAAGCGATTGTTTGCGAACCATTGGTGGTTTCAACGGTTAGTTGAATTCCGGATGGGAAGTCACCGGTAACTTGTAGGGAATATTTTTGCCCTTTTTCGAGGTGCATTCCCCAATAGCCTTTGTTCGTGATTTCGCCATTTTCGGTGGCAGTTACGTTGAGCTTTCCTTTGGAAACATTGGACTGAATTCCGTTGGATGTTTCCCAATGCTCGGGTTTATCTGAATCATCAAACGACCGATTTCTAACGAGTTCTGGGTAAATCCCACCATCACCGGCACAATTGATTTCCTCGAAGAAGATTCCGTAAAGATCTTTACTCACGGGATGCAAAAGTTGATCAGCTTGAACCTTGATCGTGACCGGGGTAGTTTGCAAAGAGATAGCAAGTGCCGTGAGAATCGAAATCATGACTTTATTCTGGTCGCTTTACGGTGTTAATTCAACGGGATGAGTGCCCAATACCAAATTTTCTGAATCTGGCGAATTGTGATTGGTAATGATGCCTGCAGCTGGGAAACTAATTTTCGGGCTTGATAGAATCTGAACTTGGAGAATTGATTAGCTAATAGAGCGTCCCGTTTGTGCGGGAAGGTCAGAGTCGATTCCAAGCATCCTCGTACCCTTTCGGGGTTAACAAAATT
>JAYUOQ010000294.1:0-3701 GCA_043760685.1 Armatimonadota bacterium
GGAACAGTTGTAGTCACAACCGCCTCATGCCCGGATCCTCGAACCGTATTCACAAAGCGCGACGACCAAATCAAATTCGATTCAAATATCCAGACTTTCATGAAGTCAGTGTATCTGCATTTGGAGCCCGGGCAGAGGAACGAAGTTCCCAAACGCCCGGTTTGATACCGAGAGAGGAGTGACCCTCGCCCTTGCCCTTGCCCTTGCCCTTGCCCTTGCCCTTGCCCTTGCCCTTGCCCTCGCCCTTGCCCTTGCCCTTGCCCTTGCCCTTGCCCTCGCCATCGCCATCGCCATCGCCATCGCCCTAAAAGAGGTACCTTCTTATCGTGCTAACGCCGTTGCGATGGGTTGAAAACCGCCTCGAAATGCTGGACCAGCGGATCCTACCAACCCGGGTTGAATGGCTAACTTTCAACTCTTCTGAGGAAGTAGCCCAAGCAATCAAGGACATGGTCGTTCGTGGCGCTCCTGCAATCGGAATCGCAGCCGCCTACGGAATGGCACTGGCAGCTTTTCACGACGAAGACCTTCTTAAAGCCGACCATCTGTTACGCAATTCGAGACCGACTGCCGTCAATCTCTTCTGGGCATTAGATCGAATCAAGCATTTACCCGTTAGTAGCTTCGAAGTCATTCTTGCCGAAGCAAGAAACATCGAATGTGAGGACCTCGAAATGAATCTCGAAATCGGATACCACGGCGCAAAGCTCATTCACGAGAATTATAATGTGATGACAATTTGCAACACCGGTGCCCTCGCCACTGCCGGACACGGTACCGCGCTTGGCGTTATCCGAACTGCCCACAGCCAACATCAAAACATTCATGTTTGGTCGTGTGAAACTCGCCCCCGCCAGCAAGGACTTCGACTCACCGCATTCGAACTCCTACACGACAACATCCCATTTCATTCGATCAGTGATGGAATGGCAGCAACCCTCATGGCGCAAGGCAAAGTTGACTGCGTCATCGCCGGTGCAGACCGAATTGCCGCCAATGGCGACACCGCCAACAAAATTGGCACGTACATGCTCGCGGTCTTAGCCAAACACCACAAAATTCCCTTTTACATTGCCGCACCTAGTTCAACCATGGACCCATCGCTACAAGACGGAAAAGGCATTCCCATCGAAGAGAGAAGCTCCGAAGAAATAACCCACATTGAGGGAGTGCAGGTCGCCCCCGACAACTGCCCAACCTTTAATCCGGGCTTCGATGTGACCCCAGGAAGTCTCATTACCGCCATCATTACTGAAACTGGGGTTCACTATTACCCATACGATTTCTCCTAGACCCTCAACCAACCGCCGATTTCAACCGTAATTAGAACAGCAATGGACTTTCGCACCATCATCGCCAAGCGCCGAGAAGGCATGGTTCACTCAAAGGAGGAACTGACTTTTCTCGCCGAAGGTGCGGCAAAAGGTGACATCCCGGACTATCAACTCTCCGCATGGCTGATGGCGGCATACCTAAAACCTCTCACCGATCAGGAAACCGTGGACCTCACGATCGCAATGGCTGATTCGGGAGATCGACTAAATCTGACCGGAGTTCCTAAGCCGTGGGTCGATAAACATAGCACTGGCGGAGTCGGCGACAAAACCACTTTAGTCCTTGGTCCTTTGCTTGCAGCTTGCGGTCTAAGCGTCATCAAAATGAGCGGACGAGGGCTAGGCATTACTGGCGGAACCATTGATAAGCTCAAAGCAATCCCTGGATTTTCGAGCGACCTCACTCCCAAAAAGATGGTCGCTCAAGCCAAGAAAATCGGCATCGCGGTTGCGGGGCAGACCTCTCACCTGGCTCCTGCCGACAAAGCCTTATACGCTCTTCGCGATGTGACCGAAACCGTTTCATCCATTCCCCTTATCGTCAGCTCGATCTTGTCGAAAAAGGTAGCTGGTGGAGCCGAAACCGTCATTCTTGATGTCAAATGTGGTTCTGGTTCGTTCAATCCAACCCGCGAACAAGCCGAAAAGCTGGCCGATGCCCTCGTTGCGGTCGGAAAGCTGGCTGGTCTCCGGGCTTTTGCCGCGATCACGGACATGGATCAGCCTCTGGGTTCCGCGGTTGGTAACGCTCTCGAAGTCAAAGAGGCCATCGATGTTTTAACGAAGCCAGAAAGTGAACTTTCGCCGAACACTAAGCGGTTCCGAGAGTTGTGCCGCTATTACGGTGCTCTTGCACTAAGAGTCAGCGGAATCGCCGCAACTGCTGGCGAAGCGCTTGAACGAATCGAAGACACCTTGCAAAGCGGCCGCGCACTGGACAAAGCCAATCAGTGGATCAAAGCTCAAGGCGCGACGGTTGACTTTAAGGACACATCATGGCTGGTCGTCGCACCGATCCAAGTCGAGCTAAACGCAAAAACTCCCGGATGCATCGGCAAAGTCGACGCCCGAACCATCGGTGAAACCGCTCTCGATCTTGGCGCTGGTAGACGAAAAAAGGATGATGAGATCGACCTCTCAGTCGGTCTCGTGATCAATGTTAAAGTTGGCGATATGATTAGCGCCAACCATTTACTGGCGACGGTTCACGCCGCAACCCAAGAAGCAGCCAGCGCGGCAATCGCTCGACTTGAGCACGCAATCCAAATTCAAACTGCCCCAATCCCACCGAGACCAATTCTTATCCGTCCGGCTTAGACCACAGGTTTATCGAACTGCCAGTCGTGCCAGCAATTGGCGCCAATTTCGTGTCGAAGATCCCGCCTAGCCTGCGGCGAGCGACGTAGTGGCCCGGGTAAAACGCCTAATCATGGGTGGCCGGTTTAAGCGACCACGTGCGAGGAAGGCGCAATCAAGTGCAGATTCTTTTCCACGTTGAGCGAGTAAGGTGTTACAATTCGAGTGTGGTCGCAACTCGTTGCCTATCCCTGCATAAGTTCGCAGTTTCACAGATGGTCGCTTATATTGGCCACCCCTTATCTAGAAATTGGGAAATTGCCTCGCCCACACCTAATGACAAGAAATCCCTTTATTCTTCCATACTTTACCATGTGGATATTTAAGATCTTTACGATAGGCAAAATAGAAAGACTACTGCAATTTCAAAAAATGGGTAGTACAATAGAGTTGCAATGAAGAACCTTTTAGCTATATTATTTAGTGTTGTTCCTGTTTGTGTTTTTGCACAAGGCGTTACTTGGACTGAGACCTTAACCTTTGGATCTAATGTTCCCCAAAATGACACTCATTTTGAGGTGTGTAATGTCAGCGAAAGTGCCGTTACTGTTACTCGACCATCAGGCACCCATTCGTGGACTCGTTTCGTATCTGGCGATACTGACTCGCCAGCTTCACCGAACTCGTATTGGGGCTATTTGACTACGTTGGGCTCATCGGCTGCCTGCACAATGAATTGGAGTGCGGCCAGCATAAGCATTCCCACCCTAAACTATTATCATTATGGTCATATTTGGAACGATAGGACAATTACTGACTTGTGGGATCGAGCGGACACCCATATTACTGGTGGAACAACCCATACCTATTTGTCAAGAACTGGCACTGGATTAAATGGTGTGCCAGAAGTTGATGAATTTACTAAACCCTATGTCACTTCTGGCGGTGGCGGTGGAGGCTCCAACTAGAAATGAATGTTAGCCTTTTTCTAATGGTTGCTCAGGCAACAAGCACTAGTCAGCTTGATAGTTCAAAAGGCTATACCAACGTTGTTGTAGTTTCACAATCAGA
>JAYUOQ010000295.1:0-9709 GCA_043760685.1 Armatimonadota bacterium
GGGCCGCCCACTTTTCATTGGTTGGAGAGTTAGGAGCAAACGCATCGCCGTCGTTTTGAGACCGAGGTGCAGTTACTCGAATTTTAGATGGCTGATCAAATTCTAGCTTCAACGAAGCTTTCGATTTCTTGCCTTCGGCGGATGTGACTTCAAAAGGTATGACTCTAACAAGAGTGTCCTTAGGCACCACCAGATCCTTGCTTTTTGAGGAGACTTCGAGCGAACTACCAACGGCCAATATTGCTCCAGATGCATCAAAGATGTCTTCCTTTTTCGGTTTCGGATTGACTGAAATCGAAGTCAAAACCGCGTCAGATTCAAACTTAACCAACGATTCTCCCGCTGTACTGAGGGCGAGAGCATTGTTCGGTGCCCCTGCTTTCCCTTTCATCGAGATAACGCTGCCAGGAATAATAGGAACTCCCTTCGGAACTTCCAGAGCCTTCCCCAAGGTTTCGTTATACGACCCAAGGAATGACATCACGACAAAACATGGTACGGAGATCGCGAAGACCTTCACCCAGTACTGCATCGCTTGAACAATCGTGATTCCCTTCATGCCACCGAGAGCGACATTAAAGGTGATCACCGAGCCAACAATCATGATGCCAAGCCAATACGGCCAGCCCATGATCCCTTGCATAACCGTGCCCGCTCCTTTCATTTGAGGCATCGTGTAAAAGAAGCCGATAAACAGAACGAACGAAACCGCAATTTTCCTGAATGCTGGACTGTGGAATCTGCCCTCGGCAAAGTCAGGGATCGTGTAAGCACCGAATCGACGTAACGGACCTGCGATAAAGAGCAGGAGGAACAAATAGCCTGCCGCGTAACCGACCGGGTACCAGAGTGCATCATAGCCATTCTTCATGATCAGGCCAGCAACGCCCATGAATGAAGCGGCGGAAAGGTATTCACCGGAGATTGCGCTGGCGTTCCAAAAAACGTTAACGCTTCGTCCAGCAACAAAAAAGTCGGAAACGGATTGACTCTTATTGGTAGCCCAAACACCAAGCAAGACCGTGCTTGCAATGATGAAAAGAACGAATGCGAGCTCGATCACTTGGATTCCTCCGCAACAATCTCAGCATCAATTCTTTCGGTTCCTTTCACAAACCAGCTTGAAAGAATCCAGGTGAGGGGAAAGAAGAGAACTCCGAGGATCAACCATGTGAGGGTAAATCCGCCGACCCTAGCTTTTGCCAAATCAGGCAAGTACAAATTCACCAAAGGTAGTCCAACCAAAATTACAACAAAGACTGCTGCTACCGAGAGACTGAGTCTCAATTGCTTCTTCATCATTCGTCGCGAAAGCTCCGATGCCTTTTGCTGATCCATTGAGGGGGATTATATCGTTTTCTATTCCCGTTTGGAGCACTATTTGCCTTTTTCGCATAATGCCGCTAGCCCAGGCAACACACGATGATCAAAATCAAACAAAGCTAGGTTCTCGCAAGGCGTTTGAATGCCTGGTTGGGCGACATACTCCGGCGCCCAATAGACAACTCCGACACCACGCCCATCTGGTACGCCTCGGACGATTTTATGAAGTCGTTTCAAGAAGCTAACCTGTCCGTCAGTTGTTGCCGGATATTCGCAGTTAAGGTCTGACTTCTCCCAAACAAAGTTGCCAGTCCTATCAGCTCCTCTACGAGTGAAAGGATAGGCGGTTTCTACGACCATGACATCCTTTTTAAATGTCATGGACAAGCCATTGAGAGTCGATTCAAGATCGGTCAGCTTTCCGTGCCACCATGGATAAAAACTCAATCCAATGACGTCAAATCGAACGTTTCGGCGTTCAAGCTCAGCATAGAATTTGAGGCATTCAAACAAACTTCCACCTCGGTCATGGTGAATCATGATTTGGTACAGACTCTTCTTCGGCATTGCTTTTTCAACGCCCGAAACCCCCGCTCTGAGCAGGGTAGCCAAAGGATCAAAGCTTTTGTCCGACGTGAGCTTTCCTAACGGCCATTCCATTCCAAGACGAATCTCATTACCAACTTGGATCATCACGGGAGGTGTACCTTGGTCTACAAGGGCCTTGGTGACTTCGTAGGAATGATCTTCCGTGGCTTTCGCCAGCCTCGCAAGATCAAATGACTTCCAAGCATCAGGGACGACTTGATGCTGTGGGTCCGCCCAATCATCCGAATAGTGAAAATTGAGGAGAATCTTCATGCCCAGAGCATTCGCTTCTTTTGCCAACCTCAGCGTATGACTCAGGTCGCAGTATCCTTTGGGAGGATTCACCCAAACTCTCAATCGCAATAAATTTGAACCTTCGTCAGCAAATATTTTGAGCGGATCTCGTTCAATCGTGCCAACAAAGAACTTTGTTTTGAGATCCCTGTACTCAGGAATAAAAGAGGCATCAACTCCGCGCCAATATGTACCTCCAAAAGCACATAGGGCGAAGAGTGTCGCCATGTTAACCTACGGATGCCTTAGCTTTTACCGCCGCTTCAATCAGACCCGCAAACAGAGGATGTGGTCGATTGGGTCGGCTCTTGAATTCGGGGTGGGCTTGGGTCGCGATGAAGAACGGATGAGCTGGTACTTCGACCATTTCTACCAATCGGTAGTCCGGTGAAACTCCAGAAATATGCATTCCATGCTGTTGGAGCTTTTCTCGGAAATCATTGTTTACTTCATAGCGATGCCGATGCCGCTCATTGATCCGCGTCGTACCATAGAGCTTATGGGCAAGCGTGTTGTTCACCAAGTTACACGGATATGAGCCAAGTCTCATGGTTGCCCCTTTGTCCTTTACACCCTTTTGTTCGGGCAAAAGGTGAATGACTGGGTAAGGAGCATTGTCAACCATTTCTTCCGAATTGGCACCTTCGAGACCACAAACGTTTCTCGCATATTCGATCACTGCCATTTGCATTCCAAGGCAAATTCCAAAGAACGGCATTCCGGTTTCACGAGCTATTCTGATTGCTTCAATTTTGCCTTCGATTCCTCTCAAGCCAAATCCGGGAGCAACGACGAGGGCATCGACGCCATCAAGGACTTCAGCTGGCTTACCTGCGTTCTCGAGTTCATCACTTTCAATCCAGCGAATATTAACTGCGCATTTTTGAGGGATTCCGGCGTGGATCAACGATTCCGCGATTGATTTATAAGCATCGCCATTGGAAGTATATTTTCCTACGACCGCAACGGTGACTTCGGTAACTGGGTTCTTGAGGGCATCAACAAGCTTTTCCCATTCCTCCATTTGTCCCTTTCGAGATTCGAGTCCAAGGCGCTTAGAAACAAATTCTCCCAGCCCTTTTGCTTCGTACAAGAGGGGAACTTCGTAAACCGTATCAACATTCTGGGATTGAATGACGGCTTCCGGCGGTACACCACAGAACAAGCTAATTTTTTCAATGACCTCATCGGACATGTGAACTTCCGATCGACAAATGAGGACGTCGGGGGCAATGCCGATTTCACGAAGTTTGTAAACGCTATGCTGGGTCGGTTTGGTTTTTACCTCGTGCCATGGGCCAACGGTTGGAACCAACGTCACATGGACGTACATCGTGTTTTCGTAACCAAGATCCGTTCTGATTTGTCGTATGGCTTCCAGGAACGGAAGGGATTCGATGTCACCAACGGTTCCGCCAATCTCTGCGATAACAACGTCAGCTTCCTGTTCGGTTGCTACTAACTTCGCAAGTCTTTTAATTTCGTTCGTAACGTGCGGAATGACCTGCACGGTGCCACCAAGGTAGTCACCGCGTCGTTCGGCTTCAATGACATTTTTGTAGACCTTGCCAGTGGTAATCGAACTGCCTTTCGAGCAGTTGACGTCCATAAATCGTTCGTAGTGACCAAGATCTAAGTCAGTTTCGGCGCCATCATCGGTAACAAAGACTTCTCCGTGTTGGTAAGGATTCATCGTTCCCGCGTCGACATTAATATACGGGTCTAGTTTTATTGGAGCGACGGTAAATCCGCGGTTTCGAAGTAGCCGCCCAAGGCTTGCGGTTGCGACTCCTTTACCGATTCCACTAACTACGCCGCCTGTTACAAAAATGTACTTTGTCGCCATGATCCCAACTCCCTCAAGACACAAAGACGCTACACTGCGCCTAAAAGTGGTGGGGTTTTAGAGAGTATACGACCCTTCGATTCCTCTGCATAGGGGAAAACAAAAAATGCCCCAAAATTGCTGGGGCATTTTTCGGTTCAACGCAAAGAATTGCTATTTGGCTTCTTCTTCAGATACTTCTTCGGAAACTTCCTCAGTTCCTTCTTCAGCGGTAGCCTCGACCTCGGTCGCGGCAGCTTCTCCGTCAACAAGTCCTACTTTGTCAAGAAGGTTGTCAACCATGTCGCCGTGGAGCGCGCTTTCGATTTGACCTTCAAATTGGTCAGGAATCTTGTCCTTATTTGCCTCAAAAATGCTCTCAGCTTGGTCCACGATCGTTGCCTTACTGAGACCTAATTTCTCAATCATTGATGTAAATATGTTAGCCATAGGGTTCCTTAGGTTCAAAACATGATACGACATTTCAACTTGCAAGTGGTAGTTTCGGTATCCTTTAAGTTCAAATTCCCATGGATTATCGACGCCAATACATTAAGGACCTCTTTCTACTATCCCCAGGGGCGAAGGCAAGCGCCTATGGATGGGTCAAAACTCGCCGCGATAGCAAGGGAATTACTTTCATTCAGCTCAGCGACGGTTCCTGCTTTAAAGACCTGCAAGTAGTAGTGGATGAGGGGGCGATCGATGCGGAAATCCTCAAGTCCGTCACGACTGGAGCATGCGTTCGATTCGATGGCGAGATAGTCGAATCTCCAGCTGCGGGTCAGGCAGTTGAGCTAAAAGCAAGTGGATTGGAAGTCTACGGCGATGCCGACCCAACAACTTATCCGCTGCAAAAGAAAGGCGCAACCATGGAGTATCTCCGTGAAATTGCCCATCTTCGAGTTCGTGGCAACACATTTGGCGCGGTTTTTCGAGTCCGAAACCAATTAGCGCAAGCCGTCCACCAATTCTTCGATCAACGCGGTTTTCACTATATTCACACCCCAATCATCACCGCAAGTGACGCAGAAGGAGCCGGCGCGATGTTCCAGGTCACCACGAGCGTTGACCACGACGAAAAAGGCTACTCAATCACCAAGAAAAATCCAGAAGATGATTTCTTTGGTAAGCCTGCCTTCTTAACCGTAAGCGGACAGCTCGAAGCCGAGACCCTCGCTCTTGGATTAACGAACGTTTACACTTTTGGTCCAACTTTCCGAGCCGAGAATTCCTCGACCAGTCGACACCTCTCCGAATTTTGGATGATTGAGCCGGAGATGGCATTTTGCTCGCTGGAAGGAGATATGAACCTGGCGGAAGAATTCCTCAAGCACACCATTCAACATGCCTTGGACAAATGTATGCCGGACCTTGAGTTCTTCAACCAGCGAATAGAACCTGATCTGCTTAAGACCTTGAGCCACGTTGTCGAAAGCGGATTTGAGCGCATGACCTACACCGAAGCGGTTAAACACCTCGAAGCATCTGGTGAGAATTTTGAGTATCCAGTAGCCTGGGGTACCGATCTCCAGAGCGAACACGAGCGATGGCTAACCGAAACAAAAGTTGGTCGCCCAGTCATCCTTACCGACTATCCAAAGGAGATTAAGGCATTCTATATGCGATTGAGCGATGATGGTAAAACCGTTCGAGCAATGGATGTTTTGGCTCCAAGAATTGGAGAAATCATCGGAGGATCGCAACGCGAAGAAAGGTTAGACGTACTAGAAGCAAGAATCAAGGAACAAGGTCTACCGTTGGAAGCATATTGGTGGTATTTGGACCTTCGAAGATTTGGAAGCGTGCCTCATGCTGGATTTGGGCTAGGTTTTGAAAGGCTTGTCATGTACGTAACCGGAATGAAGAACATTCGAGACGTGATCCCGTATTACCGCGTTCCTGGCAACGCAGACTTCTAATGGCATCGGACGGACGTTTTAAATTTGACCCTCGCATTAAGCGCGAGTTGGTCGGACAACGCCGTTCGATCCTCATTGGGGTAGCTGCGTCGGGTCTAGGGGCCGCACTTTACTCGCTAACGATGCTCCTTACACGCGATGCAATCGATGGAATAACTTTGCTCAATGAGTCGCGAGAGAAAAGTGATTATCCGATTCTTGCTGCTGCATGCATATCTATTGGATTTGTCTTCCTTCTTCGGTATGTTTGCATTCGTTTGCAAACTTACTATCTTGCCGATGCAGTCGCGCGACTGACGACATCTTTGCGACGTCGACTGATGGCAAAGCTACTGAGGCTGCCCGTAACATACTTTAACGAAAAACGATCAGGGGCAGTCCAAAGTGTCCTCACAAACGACGTAAATGTCTTTCAGTCGGCAGTCCAAATCCTTCGAGATTCAATCGAAGCTCCGATCAAAGCCATCGGTGCTCTCATTCTGATCTTTGTCCTTCAATGGCAGATGGCTATTGCCACATTCTTCCTGCTTCCAGTTCTTGGAGTGATTGTTCATCGAAACTCGAAGAAAATGAGAAAAGTTCAACAGCAAGTCCAGGCTGATCTAGCTGAAGTCGGGGCTGTCACTCAAGAAACGTTGCAAGGGGTTCGGGTAGTTAAGGCATTTGGTGCCGAGAGTCAAATGGATGCCCAGTACCGTGACTTAACAGAACAGAGTTTGATGAGCCAACTAAAGGCAGCCAAACTTGTGGCAAAACTGAGGCCATTGGTTGAACTGCTTGGTGCTTCGGGTTTAATCATTGCGTTTCTGATTGGTGGGTGGCTAGCCGTAACTCATGGAAT
Organism: Armatimonadota bacterium; assembly: GCA_043760685.1. Lineage (GTDB taxonomy): Bacteria > Armatimonadota > Fimbriimonadia > Fimbriimonadales > Fimbriimonadaceae > Fimbriimonas. The sequence goes on from JAYUOQ010000295.1 coordinate 6,794, forward strand.
GAAAGTCAGCAATATGATCGTTCTCGCCGCCAGTCTTGATTCGATCAACCAGGGATTTAAGGGAATTTCGGGTTTGTCGAGCACTTACTCGTCTGTTCAGGCCGCAGCCGATCGTATCTACAGCGAAGTCCTTGACGTTCCCGAGCCGCCTGAACTTTCCGGTTCTCAAGTCTTGCCGAGCATTGAAGGGCGAATCGTTTTCGACAAAGTCTCATTTGCCTATCCCGACGGAACCCCCGCCCTTCACAACGTAAGTTTCGTGGTTGAACCGGGGACGTCTCTCGCCCTCGTCGGCCCAAGTGGCGCGGGTAAAAGCACCATTGCCGACCTATTCTTAAGGTTCTATGAACCGTCAGACGGAAAGATCACTGTCGATGGTGTCGATATCAAAGACCTCGACGTCAAATGGCTCCGGTCACAAATAGGAGTCGTACCTCAGCAGACATTCCTTTTTGCCGGCAGCATTGACGAGAACCTCCAGCTCGGTGCTCCCACCGCAACCGAAGAACAAATCGGTAAAGCCCTTCGCATGGCTCACGCCGAGAATTTCACCCAAGAATTCCGAGAACGGAATGTTCCGGTCATGGGCGAGCGCGGTGCACGCCTAAGCGGCGGACAAATGCAGCGAGTCGCAATCGCACGAGCTCTTATCCGCGAACCGGCCATCCTACTCCTCGACGAAGCCACCAGCGCTCTCGACGCCGCCAGTGAACAAGCTGTCACCGAAGCCCTTCAGGAGGTCATGGAGACCCGTACAACGCTTTTCATCGCCCATCGCCTTACGACAGCCGCAAGGGCAAGCAAAATCCTCCTCCTCAAGCGAGGACAAGTGGTTGAAACCGGATCCCATAAAGAGCTCATCGAAAAAGATGGCGAGTACGCTGCCTTATTCCGAGTCTTCAATGCCGGCTTTGGTGATGATATTGGATAACCCCACCCTTTCGACGAACGACCTTTCCATCGGAATTAGTGGGCACCTCATTGCCACTTGTGATGACTTGAAGCTGGAAAGAGGCAAAGTACTCGCTCTTATTGGAAAAAATGGATCAGGAAAATCGACGTATTTTCGTACCCTTGGAGGAATCTTAAAGCCGATTTCTGGCGAGATCTCATTTGACGGAAAGCAGCAGAAAGATGTCAAGATTGAGAAAATTGCAGCCTGGTTGTCGCAAGAGGAACATCTCGAATTTTCTTGGTCGGTCAGGGAATATGTGTCATTAGGGCGAATCGCCCAAAATTCTGGACTCAATTTTACGGGAGCAGATGAAGAGGCAGTAGATGAAGCAATTGAAAACACCGATTGCCAAGAACTCTCAGCCCGTTTTGTTCATGAACTGAGTGGCGGTGAGCGCCAAAGGGTCAGAGTAGCGAGAGCACTTGCCCAACAAACGCCGCTGATTTTAATGGATGAACCAACAACTCACCTCGATATCGAACACCAAATTCAAATCTTGTGGCTGATCGATAAACTTGCCAAACAAGGAAAATCCATCATTGTTTCACTCCACGACGTCGTTCAGGCGAAAACAATCGGAACTCAATTCTTGCTTTTTAACAACTGCAAAGCATCAATCAGCAATGAGCTAAACAAAGAATTGCTCGAACAGACCTTGGGAGTCAAGTTCGAGCAATTTGAAAACGGCGATTTTGCCGGATTACTGTTTCCTAATTTTTGTCGTACCACTGGGTAGACGGTGCGGAAGTGTTTGGCTTTGGTCGTTGAACTTTTTCGTCTGGCATCACGACGGTTGGAACCGCGGTTTTGAAGTTCTTACTACCTTCGTCGCCCGCAACTCGACCTTGTGGCTGCGCAAGTTGAGGAGTACCCACTGTTTTCATCTTTTCTTTCATGTCCTTCACTGCAGCAGAAGTGTCGATCTTTTGATCTTTTGGCGGCTCTTGACGAGCTTTAGCCATTTCTCGTTCCTTGGCTTCTTGCTCCAACAGCGCTTGCTGTTCTTGCATACTCTTGCTGTAGTTGCCAAACGGCTTTGCGGCAATTGCAAGACCGAGGACGGAGACAACCAGGACGCTAACGAGCATTATGGGTGGTTTCTTTCTTTTCATATTTTATGATTCCTATTATATAAGCTATTGTATTGGATAATTGTGAACGCAAATTTCAGACCAGGTGAACAAATCTTATGAAGGTTGCCATCGATGCCCGTCTTGTTGGTGGGACGAACACTGGCGATAGTACCTATTGGACCTGCTTTCTCCAAGCCCTGCTTGATAATCACCCGGAAGTAGAACTTGTATGTATTTCTAACCAAGAAAAGCCAAAGAATGTTCCTTACATCAATAATATCCGGTGGCATTTTGTTCCCGCACGGTCTTCTCGATGGTGGAGTATGGTTGCATTTCCCCTAGCGGCGAGAAAATTGGGGGCTCAAATCCTGCATGGCCAGTACGGAATAAGTCCCTTGGCAAAAAATGGAGTATCGACGATTCATGACGTTTCCTTCATGGTGAACCCGACTTGGTTCTCGAAAAGAGACGAAGCATTGCTGAGGACTGGTGTTCAAATCACGTCGAAATCGGCAAAGCGGTTGATCACGGTTAGCGAAACTTCGAAAAGTGAGATTCTTCGATATTTTCCGAGTGCCAATGGGAAAACTTTCGTCGCCTTGAACGCCTGCCCACCATGGATAAAGAAAGCTCCGTCTGAAAATATGTTGCGAGAACTGGGTATCGAATCGGAATATCTCCTCACGGTCGGAACGAATTGGGCGAGAAAAAATATGAAGTTGGCTCTCGATTCAACCCTCACCGCCGCGAACGAGCTTAACTTGAAATTGGTAATTACTGGGAAACAAGGTGCGGATTTAAAGGCTGACCACATAGTCTCAACAGGCTACGTAGACACCGAAACCTTGTCGGCGCTTTATTCAGGTTCGAAACTCTTTTTGGCTCCAA